>JBEQBL010000294.1:0-2505 GCA_041639835.1 Salinarchaeum sp. | reverse complement strand
TGTCCATATGGCCATCCGTCCGCGCTTCAAGATCGGCTTCGGTCTCAATGCCGTAATCATGATCGGCGCCGATAAGATTCTGCCCAAAGTCCCCCGCATTGTGTGAATCGGGCATCGTTACCGGTGGTGTCGTTCCAATGTTTCCAATAAACGGTCGAAGGCGGCCAAGCGTGCCTGGCATGTCATCCGGTTCGTACAGCAAAATCGGATGCTGGCGAGCATGTTCTGGAATATCCATGACCTCCTCGGCATTGGTCGCAAGGGCATGAGCCCCCTCTGCATCGAGTGTCACTCCAACGGCATTTTCATGATCAAAAGCCACCGTATAGCCATATTCAAAGCCAAATGATGAGGCATTCGCCCCACAGTTTGCACAACGGATAGCATCCTCGCCGGTGCCTTCAACAACTGACTCCGGCCATGGTTCGCCACATTCCGGACACTGGTGATCGACAAACGGATCGTCGCTATATGCTTCGCCGCGTGGGGCCATCGATCCTGTGCTTGTGGCCATACTCGTTACCTCAATGTCCCGAATATGGATCGCAATCGCATCGCCAACAGAGGCTCCAGCAACACGAATTGGCCGTGTGACCTCGTGTCCGCCTCGGAACGATGGTGTGATCATCGGTCCCCAGCACCCCGGCGGCGTATATGTCTGAATGGTGCCCCCGTCAGCGACAGTTCCAGCCCACTTCTGATCCGGACCGACCAGTCCGAGTGTGTACTGGTCGACATATATCTCCTCTTGAATGCCCTGTTGTGACATGATATATTGAGGCAGAACTCAGCGTATATAACCATACTGTCTCGATCGGTCGTATACTAGACATTCAAGACGTCCAAACGGACAGTTCAAACAGAAGCAATGGTCTCCACACGACGTCATGCCCTCCAGGCGCTTGGCTCTGTGTCAGTCCTTGGACTTGCCGGCTGCACTACATCAACCGGTCTGTTTGGCTCCCAGCAGACCACTCAGTATCGACTGACGATTGATCCGGTAAACCAGTCGCTTACCGAGGCCGCATTGTACGAGCCCAGTGATAGTGCCCTGTTCGGTGAGCCTGCTCGTACTGCTCTGGACGAAATTATCCCAGACGGCACGTACACGACCTATGGCTATCGGCCACTCCCAACTGAGGGGACACTTGGTATGGACGCCGAGTATGCTGCCGGTGACACTCAATACTATCAGATTGCAACGGTTGTCACCGGCCGCCAACAGGTTGACCGCCACTTGGTCCGTGTGACAGACCTCCCAAAGCCGCAGGCCACTGTAACTCCCATCGATACGCTGCCACAGCCGAGCCATCGCTGTCTCACGATTCTCATCGGACATGCCCGCTCACGCGGACAGTTACATACCGAGGAACTCCGTGAAGACGCCTACGTGCTTCGACGCCCGGCTGAACTAAACAGCCAACTGGTCACCGGTGATCTTGATGGGGCTGCGGTCACGCTTGACCCGGAAAGCCAGATGGCCTACCGAGTCTCCGTTGTGACGGCTACCGTTACCGAGCCGGTCTATACGACACACGCGATCCCCGTTGCCTCATCAGCTGCCCAGTTCCGGCAGAGTCTCTTAGCTGCCGAAGTTGATGTTGAACTTGACTCCTCAGTGTTGTCTGCTCAAGCCCGCCATATCTTTTATCAGGCCCGTCAGAATGGGTATGTTGCCACTCCGCCACATGAGGAAGGAAGCAAGGAGTTGTTGACTGCGCTTGAACTTGGTGATACAGAGGTGAGCACCGGCTGGCGGTTGCTGTGGTATGATGACCAACTGTATCGCTATACCTTACAGGTTACTGAGGCGTCGTAATATCCCGACCGGGACGCGTGCAATTGTCTACCAACGACACAACCGATATTGTTGACTCAGCCAGCTGTTATATCCCGTTATCGGTTCGATCTACCGAACAGTTAAAACTTATAACCAATCCTCTCGATTGATAGCTATGGTATCGCTCCGCGAGGCGAGAACAGCTGATCTTCCGCGAATGGCCGCCATCCAGGCGGCTGCCTTGCGGCAACTTGCTGCGGATGAATATACCGACGCGCAGTTAGACTGGCTGGTCCCGGAGGGAATCAGTTCTGATGCCTTTCCCGATCCAACCGCTGAACAGCGTCGTGCTGTTGTTGCCACTGTTGGTGATGGCACACTTGTCGGCTGGGGATGTCTTAACGTCGCCCACGGCATGTTAGCAGCAGTGTTTGTTGCCCCTGGGTATACTCGTCAAGGCGTCGGCCAGGCTGTTGTGACCCGATTAGAATCAATTGCCCGTGCTGCTGGAATCACAAACTTGTCGGTGAATGCCTCGCTGAATGCGGCTGGCTTTTATGAGTCGCTGGGATTCACCGGTCATATTACCGTCGATGTGAGTGCTCCTGATGCACCTCGCATCCCAGGGATTGAGATGACAAAGGATCTCTGACCGAACAGGACTTACTGTGTGTCCCCCGGTCTGCGTGCTGAGGCCGGCGTGTTTCTTGTCACATCTCCCGTCA
>JBEQBL010000293.1:961-2511 GCA_041639835.1 Salinarchaeum sp. | reverse complement strand
CACATCTCGCATCGTTGGACTCGGGTTGTCATGCGTGGTAATATCATCAGTAATTCCCCGTTGAGCATAGGCCGTCTCGATAGCTTGTTCAAGCGTTGTCCGTCGATCGCCGAGTTGGATGCCACGAAGGGCGAAATAATTCGATAAGAAGCTCATCACGCTATCCAACTTCTCTCGATAGGGACTTGCGTCATCGCCCATGGCCCGCTGGACATGTTCAGGAGTTGGCTTGATTTCCAGCGGATTTAGGCCCATGTTCCCTCCAATTGTAATGCGTTTTGCACCAAGGGCTTCGGCAACCCCTGTCCAGTTGTTCATCGGCTCAAGAATAATACCGATCCGATCGTTACTCTGCTCAATTGCGCGGATAAAGTTCTGTTTAGCTCCAAAGCTTTTGCCAGATCCAGGATCGCCGATAGTGAACTTTGCATACCCATTATCGCGGGCATATGGGTCGATAACAACCGGACTCTTGTTCCGCCAATGAACGCCGACTTCAACGCCTCCATCCTCAAGCACGGTCGGTCGATGGGGGGATGCTAATAACGCGCCAACGGCGCCACCAAGCGCAATTGCCGTGCGACCGTACGGATTTGCCCCAATTGGAGCGGCCGCCTGAATTGCAAGATCTTGGCGGCAGATTGCCGTTTTTGGGGTTACATCTGCGGGCTGATCACGAAGACGACTTCGAACCTGACGAACTGCATCTTGCAAGTCGGATTTTGTCTCGGCACGGACCGTAATGAACAGGCCTTGGTCAAAGACCTGACTACCGTTCTCGACGGCAGCATAAGTGGCTGCAGCCTCGTCCGCACGGCTTTGCAAATAGGCTCCACGAACACTCTGCTCCAAATCAGCGTCTACCTGAAGATCATCGGCTACCCGCTGCAGTTCAGCACGCGCCTGATCCTGCTGTTTTGGCGTGATATGAGCGGTTAGATCAAATGCGACATCCGTTAACTCAAAGAATTCGTTCAGATAGCCATCCTTCGGGTGGTCCGGATAATCGGCAATATACAGGGTGGATGTCCATTGTTCGCCCACGGCTGCAGTTCGGGTTTCCCACTCAATAGCCTCCGGAGCTACCGCGGTTTGATGTCGGTCGGCGATATCCTCGAGTAGCTCTCGCTCGTGAACACCCGTTTCGATCGTCTCATCATCAAGCAGTGCTGAGAGATCAACCGTCGCCGTTGTCTCTGTATACCGGCGGTAGAGTACGAGTCCGATAACCAGTATCAGAACCATTCCAACAGCGCCACCAATGGCCGCTTCAACGGTGATCTCTGGAGACCTAGGCAGCCAGCGATGCTGCAGGATAATGAGGTCACTCATCTGTATCCCTTGCTTGCCGGCGCAGCACCGGTTGTGTGCGGACAGCAGCCGCTGCATCATCGTATTCATGTTCCTCACCATTCCAGAACTCCATCGCCAGGACGAACAACTCAACAGTGCTTAGCCGGCGCGCGGACCATCCAGAAGCCTTCTGAATGAACTCATTTTGTACAGTTTGACAGCGCTGATCAAGCTTGTCAAACATTTTTGCCCGAAGT
>JBEQBL010000293.1:0-951 GCA_041639835.1 Salinarchaeum sp. | reverse complement strand
GTTCACGACGGGTCACAAATGGGTTGAATAAGAATCCGATCACCGGAAGAGTGGTCAGCTTTTCTGCTGGCGACTGCTCATCACGGTAGCGGCTATAGACATCGAACGGGGACACCTGCACCCCAATGAAATACCGTAGCTGCTGTGTATCAGCTAGATCGGCCGGTCGCTGGTCACGATACTCCGCAAGCAGTTCCGCAAAGACCGGATTCTTCATAGCATCGTCGTCCGTAGCCCGGGCCTCGATCTGGCTGATCAGATGCTTGCTGGGGAACGATCGCGTTGTGACATGAAATTTTAGCGGGTGATCCAGTTCCTTATTTGCGAATTCTTCAGCTACGGCTTGAAGCTGCGCCCAATCACCGGACATTGCAAAGTCCATGTTGCCTGGATCGAGTTCAAGAAACGCCTCCATTGTCTGATCAGACCGCTGAATGGCCCCTGCACCAGGCCACGCACGCTCAATGTTGGTCAGATCCTGTGTTCGTTCATCCGGCTGAAACGGCGTGTAATTGATCAAGCCACCCTCATTACGCGATCCAGCAGCGTCATTATCTGTATCTGCCTGAGGTGCACTATAGGTTATCCGCGGACGGGTGGCGTAATACCGGACGATATCGGTAAGCCATGTGGCGGCTGATAGATGTGTTGGACTGGCATAGTTGCTGGCCACACCCGCAACAAGCCCCGTCAGCACAAGCGGGAGCACAAGTTTATCAATCCCAAACACCCCGGCAAGGATCAGCCCAGCGACGGGGAATCCAAGTAGCACATAGATATCGCCTTCCTCAATGTTGACAATTGGAATGCGTGATTCTTCGCCCAGTTCATCCATGATACGTCGTGCTGCGGGATCGGAATCGGAGACCATGGTTAGTAGTTTCGTGGATCGTTATCGGTGCGCCGATAATCCGGCTCCTGGTGCGGTCCTTGGGCATCAGCTGCGATGTT
>JBEQBL010000292.1:0-2512 GCA_041639835.1 Salinarchaeum sp. | reverse complement strand
GTCCGCAGATCTCCTTCGGCTGTCCGCCCCCGGTATGTTTCTTCTCTTTGTGCTCCGGCGCCGTGTCGAGTTTGTCCTCATGCCCATGCTGGGACTCACTGTCTCTCTATGATGTGAACAGGTGGTCCAGGCGACTGCCCTGAGGTGAGTTCACAGAAATGTCCAAGGCGGATGCCACGGGGCGTGACCCCGAGGCAGTTGACCCGTTGTGTGTCCAGTGGCCGCCTTTGCTGTCTCTCATGACGTTCAGCTAGCTTTAGTCCCCTTGATGCCCTGGTAACAGCTGTTGGTAATACGATTTCTTTATTCAGTGTGGGGCGTGCAACAAGGCCGTCCCACGTATAATTACATGCCCTCTGTTGAATAAAATTATCGTGTTTTCAACCACTGGCAATGAGACGGACCAGTGGCTGTCTATGATGTCTGTAACATACACGCTCAACAATCTTGGTATGTTCTGTCTCTCTCCGTTCTTACAGTAAGTCAACATAAATCCACGGCTAAAGCCGGGGGAGGAGGTCAACACACGACGGATCGTTCACGATCTGTTGACTATCCCAGCGTTGGTGTGAACCGCCGGCCTCCAAGGAACTTCCATATTTTGCCCTGTTCTTCTGGTGGATCGACACCGGGGAACTGCTTAAGTGCCGGCTGAATTGCATTCCACCAGCCGTCTTCTGTTTCAAACCCGGCTGGGTGTTCCGGGTACACATTCTCTAAGAAATCGGATTTCTTGGCGCTTGGATGTTCAATCAGATACTCATAGGCTGCTAATAGCGCCTGCCGACGTGCTTCAAGTGTCTCCCCTGTGCCCGGAAGATCAACCTCATTGAGTGGTTCCCGGAGTTCACCTGGCATCGTCTCAGCTGTCTCTCGACTGGGTAAACGCTCAATTGGCCGCCACCAGACCCGTCCACGCGCCCCAACCTTGCGCGTGCGTAGTTCATCACGTTCGACCAGTTTATTGAGCTTGTTATGTGCGGTCCGTCGCGAACAATCAAGTGCCTCCATTACGTCACTGGCGGTTACCGGGCGACCGTAGTCATCACGTTGTTCGAAGATTTCAAGTGCCGCCTCCGGTGGAATATACTCGGTATACTGCCCTTGCTCATTTCGCTCGCGGTCCTCGCTCATTATCGATCGTTTTAGCACTTTCTGAGTGCGTGAGTGTATATGTTTCTCAATCGCTTTCCTTACGTCGCGTCCGAACCCGAAACGTACTCATTGCCCGCGTCACGGGTTGTGATCGTATCCAATTGATCTGGTCCTTGGTACCTACAATATTCGTCTCATCCATGGTTTCCCCTGTCAATATCGGCCTTGCTGCCGTGCCGATCGTGCTCGTCGGTGTGCTTCTTGTCGGGCTTCTCTGGCCGGCCCGACGAGTGATGCCTATCGCGTGGGTCGCTGCCGTTGGTGTGGCTGGCCTTGCGTGGGGGAGCCCCCCACGATGGCTGCTGGCCGCAACGATTGATGGCATCCTGATTGCCACACAGATTCTCTTTATCATCTTCGGGGCGCTTGTTCTGTTTTATACGATGCTTCGGGTCGGGGCTATTGACCGGCTGAATCGCGGCTTTGCTGAAATTAGCGATGATCCCCGTGTCCAGGCTGTGCTTGTTGGCTTTTTCTTTGCGACGTTTATCGAGGGCGTCGCCGGCTTTGGCACCCCAGCAGCGGTCGTGGCGCCATTGTTACTTGGACTTGGGTTTCCGGCGTTGGCGGCTGTGATTGTCGCCCTGATTGGACATATCATCGCCGTTACCCATGGTGCCGTTGGGACGCCAATTATCGTCGGCATCGAGGAACCGGTCAGCGGCGTTGACCGGCTTCATCAGTCGCTTATGACGGCTGGGATTACCCCCTCGGAGTTTGCCCTTGATGTTGTCCTATGGGCGGCGACCTATCATGTTCTTGTCGGCGTTGCCATGCCCTTGTTTGCTGTTTCAATGCTGGTCTATTTCTTTGGGTCTGATCGATCGCTCACCGCTGTTCGATCCGTTGTACCATTGTGCCTGCTTGCTGGGGTGTCCTTTGCGGGTCCGTACTGGCTTGCTGCCCGATTTCTCACCCCCGAGTTCCCGGCCCTCGTTGGATCAATTGTTGGCGGGATCATCGTTGTCAATGTCCTGCAGGCCGGCTATTTGCTTCCCACGGATGACTGGTCGTTTCGCCCCCGTGAGCAATGGCCCGAGTACTGGATTGGAGCCATTGACCCTGAGGATATCAACCCCCACTCTCGTCCGGAATATACACTCTCTCCACTTCGGGCTGCCAGCCCCTACCTCATTCTTATTGGAACGTTACTTGTCACCCGACTCATTAGGCCCGTCGCCTCCTTCCTCCAGGGCGAACGTGTGACTGTTGGTTCCGTTGACCTGTCGCTGGCGGTTGTCTCTTTCTCCACCGATTTTGGTAGTATTACGCTTGGGCCATTGTTGTTCAGGTGGACCGATATTGTTGGCACTGATCTGGTGGGTACCATTGAATTTGCATACCTGCCTGGCTGGTG
>JBEQBL010000291.1:0-2515 GCA_041639835.1 Salinarchaeum sp. | reverse complement strand
CTCACACCAAGCAAGCCAATGTCAACGAGCAGTATAACGGCTGCAATCCCCACTGGACCCCACGCTACCACGCCTGCCGTAATCACGCTCCCAGCAGCTTGCAGCACAATCCATAGCACCACACCAGTCCCAGCGACGATCATTCCTGAGAGGACCGTTCCGCCCGCAAGCCCGATCCGTTCCTGTCGCTGCATCGTTTCCTGTGGGACAAACTGATACCGAGTATCAATAATCCGATTTAATTCGTCATAGAAGGTTTCCTCATCACTCGCTGGGTATGTCTGCGTCGACTCCTGGAGTTGTTTGTAAAACTCCGCAGTTGTTTCGACAAACGCTTTGCCCGCCTTTCTGATCTCCGCATCTTTCGGTCGATTCGTTGTGGCGCCAACTCCTCCAGTGATGCCTTGCTTGAGCACGCCCGCGCTTGGTTTCGGTGGCGTTTGTTCCCGGCTTAGCAGCCATCCAGCAACAATTGTGCCTCCGAGACTGACGACCCCGCCAGCAGTCCCCAATGTCCAACTTGGCACGGTCTCGGGCATAGTGATCCCCACCAGCCCGAGTAACCCACCAAGTGTCTCCGGCAGGGCAATTGAGGTCGTAAGCCGTTGGTAAAGTGGCCCCCAAAGGAGCATCATCAGGATGGGGATCAGTAGCCCGAACCCAATCGGAACAAACAATCGTAGTACCCGACGAATTCGGCTTACAATCGTATTCCGCCGCGTGCGAATCACCCGTGGACTAGTCTCTTCGTTCGGAAAGCCTTGTAGAAGCTGATTAAGCAGCTGTTGGGAGGCCTGTGGCCGTATTGCCTCAAACTGCTCTGTAAGCCGCTGCTGGACCGTCTCAAGTTGCATTGTCTCACGACGCGCAGTAAGCCGACTTCCAATCGTTGCGGCTGACCGATCTTGATCAATCTGAATCTGAATCGCCGCATCAATCCACTCCGGTGGGGGACCATTGGTGATCACATAGGAGTATGTATCATCCAGTTCCTCAAGTGAGCGGAGATACGCCATGACCCCCGTGGCGGCACGGCCATCCGGAACGGCAAAATCAGCCCAGCCATGCTGTTTGAGATGTGTGACCAGTGTGTCAGGATCTATTCCGGCTGGCTGGACCGGATCGGCTGACGCAATTGAAGTAAAGACCTCCTGGTGCACTGAGTTCACCCGTCCGATCTCCCAGTCGGCTGCTTTGACTTCCTCAGTCACTCGTCGATGAAATGCGGTGACCGGGTCCCCACCCGCTGTATCGGCCTGATATTCGGCATAATACTGCTCATCCATCCCACGGACAACCTGGACATAGCCACGTACGAGGCGATCTGCAGGCGTATACTCCAGAATGACGCCGTTGTTATATCGTTGTGCCAATCGATCAAGCGTGATTCCGAGGTCATCCTCGGTTGTTCGCTTGACCGATCCACTTGGTCCAGCAGCAATACGCAGTGTGTCGCTCATTGCTCAAGACGTTCTTTGAGATCATTAGCCCCAACGAGAATCGGTCGTCGGTCGGTCAGAATCACCTGTTCGGTTCCGTCTACTGTTTGTCGCTCCTCAATGCGATAACCAAGGATAAACGGGAGATCCTCAAGGGTTTCATCACTCTCGATGAGATTTGCTACCTGCGGATGGGCCTCTTTCATGAGTGTATAGACATGCTCGCGGAATGTCTCCCGTGACCCATTGAGATACCAGTCCGTCTGCTGTGTTTCTGCCGCAAAATCCTCGCCAGCCAGATCAGCCATCGTTACGGTCACAATAAACTCCGTGTCCTTCTGATGACGCATGAGGCTCTGATACCAGCTGAGATACTCTTCCGGCCCCGGACGATCCGGACGATCCGGATTGTAGTAGACCTGAATCTCATCATCGGTCCGGTCCTGATAGAAGACTTCTTTCTCGCTAAATACGCGGCTACCAACTCTAAAGACCTGTTCATCGCCGGTTGAAACCTGCTCAACGTCGGAGGCCGGAGCCGACTCAACCGGCTGGTAATCGGTGGTATTGTCGTGTTTGACAATCTCCTCTTGGAAGTCATCGAAGGGGACCGTCAGAATCACCCGATCAGCGTGCTCAACACAGTTCCATACCGCCGGGCCAACAAACTGGTCAGTCTGTCCGGAGTCAGCAACCACCTGGAGATTACGGAATGCCTCCTCCCAACTACTGGCCTCACCGTATCGCAGGAATGACTCTGACTCATCGGTTGTTGTCTCCGTCCCACTATCACTCCCATCGCCACCGCCGGATAGATCTGTCTCCCAGATCTCATCTTGGTCATCCGACAGCGAGGTATTATCTGCGTCAAAGGGGCCGACGGTCACGCCGCCGTCAGTACTGACCGAGGCGTCGGATTGAAGCACCGGATCTAATACCTCCTCTAGTTTTTCCCCGGCATAATCGGCCGTCTGTAACTTAATCTGCTCGCGAAAGAGTCCACTTGAGTCATAGTGAATTCCAAGCGGATCCATCTCCCCCGGCTGTGTTTCCGGCGGAAACCGTCCGTTCTGGAT
>JBEQBL010000290.1:0-2517 GCA_041639835.1 Salinarchaeum sp. | reverse complement strand
GTTCCTCCAGTGGCGTTGCGCCTGTCCGGGTCAGGTACTGGCCACGGGTTCCAGCAATCACTGCGTGATCTGTATCGATGAGATCAACCCCGGCGTATACCAGCAACGCAACGTTTGCAGGAGTCGCTACCCCCGGTAGATACAGTGCTGCATCCGGCGGGATTGTCTCGCGCACCTGAATAAGCGTTTCCACGAAAGTCGCCGCATGGCCGACTGCCGCGTTGGCTGTTGAGAGGACATAGGCATCGGTTCCAAGGTCGGCAGCCGTCTCCGGGCTGATAACTGCGGCTGTTGGGGCATCAATATCGGGGATCTCGGGTGTGAACGCGTCCTGAACATCCGATGGTGTCCCTGCTGGAAAGCCTCGGTGTGGTAGCACGGTCACTCGGTCGGGAGAACCATCCGGAATATCCCGCGTGTCGCTCCAGAGGCTGCCGGCATCGGTGAGAATCTCATCAGCAAGCAGTGGTGTTGTTCGTGACTCGCTCAGGCGCAACGTTCCCAGTCGCGCTGCCCCATCACGATCAGTGACCTCGAAATAATCCGTCATTCCTTGCCTCGAAGGCGCCGGTCACCAGGAATGAGGTTATCGGTCGCTCGTCAGGTCATATGTATCGACCGAGTCTGGCAGCGTGGCAAGCAGACGTGTCTCCCAGCCCTCATGCCCAACGGTAAGATCCGTCTCCGGGTGGGTTTTCGCAAGCCGACTGACCCCGGCGATAGCCTGTTGTCGAGCCGTCTGGTCACGCCGCTCCGGCAACTCAGCGGTTAGCGGATAGGTCTCTGCTAACTCCGGTGGCACCGGTCCAAACGGCGGGCGTAGGCTCCATGATTCCTCATATCCCTTGTGTGGGTCACCTTGGGTTACAAGCAGTGTATCCGGGGTTGGAAGACGCTCAAGCCGTTGATGATACCGGGTCACCTCCGGACGTGTAGCGCTTTCTGCTGAGAGATAGAAAAACGGAGCCTTGGTAACTGGATCAAACTGCTCAACCCAGTCTGTATGCTCAAGTAACGCCCGATAGCCCGCAAGCATTGCTGGATGGGCTCGAGCGCGTGACTCAACAAGTTCTAACAGTTCCCCCGCATGAATCGCCTGTCTTACTCGTCGGATCTCCGCAAAGCTCACATAGAGGTTATGCTCGGCAAGCGCCTGTGTGCGCTGTGTCCCCGACAGGTCCCGGAGCGAGGCCGCGTCGTGCTTGGTGCAGATCGGACATGAGCATGGCAGATATGATAGCTCTTCGAGTTGTTTGGTCCCCTCGACAGTCAGATATCGATTATCACGGGCATAGAGGGCATATGCAGCTGAATCAAACAGATCACAGCCGACGGCTGCAGCTAATGCGAACATCATCGGATGGCCAGCTCCAAACAGATGCACGGGGCCAGCCGGACCAAGCCCCTGCTTGGCAGCGATGACTAATTCGACAATCTCCGCAAAACGATACTCCCGTAACAGTGGCACCATTGCGCCAACCGGAAACACATCCAATCCACTTTCCGCTGCCTGCGCGCCGGCCTGGCGGCGTAACTGTGGATATGTTGAGCCCTGTACCGGGGCGGTCACAAGCATTTCACCGGTATCAACGGTCTGTGCGGTCGCAAGACGGTCGGTAGTCGTTGCCAGTTCTGCTGTGGCACGCTCTCGCTCGACATCCGGCGGAGTAGGGATATCAACGGGCGTGCCAATATCCGAGCCAATGTCCCGTTGAAAGCGTAGAATCTCCGGTGTTGTTACGTCGATTTCGCCGTACTCGGACAGTTGAAACGCCCCCGAATCAGTCATGATCGCGCCCGGAAACGACAGCAGCTCACGGAGACCCTCCGACAGTGCCTGCTCTCGAAGTGCCTCGTCCTGATGAATAATGTACGCGTTTGTAATAAGCATCTGAGCCCCAAATTCAGTGGCCAGTCGCTGGGGGGCAACTGTCTCAATATTCGGGTTGATCACCGGCAATAAGGCGGGAGTCTCGACAGTTATGTCATGTCTTGGGATTGATAATTCTCCGATCCGCCCGGCAGCACCCCCGCTTTTGCTCTCAAAACATGGCTCCATTATCCGACCCCTCGCGCAGGATATCCCTAAGCGCTTTGTTCCGCTGTCTCTTCGTCGCTTGCCAGGTAATAACACAACCCCAGTACTGCACGGCCATCACGTACCGTGCCCCCAAGTACCGCCGAGGTAAACGCTTCAAAGTCGACTTCTGTCGGCTGGATTGTTTCATCGATATCTAAGCGCTGTTCGCGATCCGGTTGACACCCTGTCGCCACAAAGTAATGATGTACCGAATCAGCAACCCCGTTTGCCGGTTCGACGGTCACAAGTGGGCGTATATCTGCAGCCTCATACCCGGTTTCCTCGCGCAGTTCCCGGTGGGCAGCCGTCAATGGCGATTCGCCGTCCTCAACTGTTCCGGCCGGAAGTCCCCGATTGATCCGATCAACCGGTTCACGCCATTCATCAATCACCACTAGTGTTTCTGTGTCGACAAAGGGAAGAATCACAACTGCTGG
>JBEQBL010000289.1:0-2571 GCA_041639835.1 Salinarchaeum sp. | reverse complement strand
CCTCGCTCTTCAGGGTGTGGAGGATGTCACTCAGCTTCTAACGCTGGTCCAGTCACTTCGCCACGGTCTAATTCGGCTTCAACCTCACGGGCCGCCTGTGCAAGCGTTGTTGTCTTTTCAAACGCCACCTCCCGCGGTAACAGCTTCAGTCCACAGTCCGGCGAGACAACCAACTGCTCCGGAGGCACGACCTCAAGCCCCTTGCGGATATTCTGCTTTACCGTTTCAACCGATTCAACCTCGGCGACGTGCGCATCAATCACGCCCAATGCGAGGTCCTTCGTGAACGTTGGCTCTTTGAAAACATCGATCTGATCAAAGTCATCATTGGCTAACTCGAGATCCAGCTCATCGACTGGGAACTCAAGAATCTCCGGATAGATCCGGGAGTAATCACCATAGCATACGTGTAGTCCAATCCGCACGTCATCGTCAATATTGTCGACAATCCGGTCAAGACAGGACTTTACGATTGCATGATCATCCGGAGTTGTCGCGAGGGCCGGTTCGTCAATCTGGATATATCGAGCCCCTGCGTCTACGAGTTTTTCAATCTCTTCGTTGACGAGATCAGCTAGTTCATAGGCTAATGTTTCCTCATCCTCATAGACCTCATTAAAACTCCACGAGGCAAGTGTATACGGCCCCGTGATCGGCACCTTCACCGGCCGGTCAGCAACTGACGCGGTAAATTCGTATTCGTCAACAAGCCAGGTATCAGTGTACGCAACCTCATCAACAACCGACGGCTTATTGAAGTAATTGTGCCCCCAGACCTTGACCGGCCCGTTGAATTCGTAGCCGTCAATTCGGTGGGCAAAGTACTCAACCATCTCGTTGCGCCGCATCTCCCCATCAACGACAACATCAATTCCCGCGCGTTCATGTTCTTGGGTAATGATTCGAGCGGCGTCATCCTTGGCTTCCTGCCAGGCGTCGGCGTCGAAATCAGCGTCCGAATCCTCATACAACTCGCGGGCTCGATTATGCCATTTTGGCTTGGGATATGATCCGACAACCGTTGTCATCAGGAAATGATCGTTGTCATGCTCCGGGGGGCGGAACTGCTCTTTGTCAGCACTCATTGTGTAACCTCCGGGCGAACGCCAGCCGTGCTCAATGCATCGAGTTTCTCGGCAAACCGGTTCGTCGGCAGATAGAAGGTTCCTGTGTTCGGTAACATATATGTCCTCGCTGGGTCATAGCCGGTATCGGCTGTAAACTGCTCAATGGTTTCTCTGATTTCCGTTGGCGATTCAACCCGCGTATTTTGCCCATCAACTACTCCGGCAGCAATCTGTTCTGAGACACCATGCTCTGCGATGTTCTCACAGTGTTGCTCCCAGGCAGAGACAAGATCAAAGCCAACGACATCAACGGCCGTCTCACGAACGGTTCCGTAGGTGTCGGTATCAAGTGCCCCCCAGTATGGATAGAGTATTGTCGTGGCATCGGCTGCAGTGGCAACCGCTGTAAGGGCTTCCTGTAACGGAACCTCCGCTGCCGGCGGATGTGTTGCCAATGATGGACTAGCCAGCAGGAGTGTCTCGACATCCGGGAATGCTTCAATTTCTGTTGCCAGGTACTCAGCCACAGCGGTCACGAGTGACGCTTGATCGCCATAGTACTCATCTGTGGCCAAATCGTCGAGAGTGTATGGTCCCGGCACGACAGCACCGATACTATCGACTGTCTCAAGTGCCGTCTCAAGATCAGCCGCCATATCACCGGTACTGGTCAGTTCATCGGTGATGACCGGTTCCCGGTAGAAGTTGTTATTATCATAGTATCGCACGATGCCACGGGTCTCAACGGCATCGTTAACCGCCAGTGGGTGGACGAGCATGTCATCCCACCGAAGCTGGCCCTCAACGGGGATATCAATATTAGCGTTACTTTGTATTTTAAGCAGCTCGTTGCGGGCTTGATCATACACCGCCTGGATATCCTCATCCTCTGTCCCGTCGATGAGGTCATGCTTTTGATGTCCTTTGAGATCCTCCAACTCTCGTTTTGCCCAATCCGGAAGCGGGAACAACCCCATCGTCGTCGCTACGAGTTCTGTCATCGTGCTCGCTATTATTCGATGCTACGCCTTAATATTTCCCACTTTAATATTCACAACAGTTATTAGTGTTGTGCGTTATATACACGGCCCGCCGCGGTATCCTGGTTATACGAGTTTGAGCACCGTCAGCGTCTCAAATGGGAACGACTCCTCGGCGACTGCCACCGCGGAAAATCCTGCCTTGGCAGCCCGCTCAACAACGGCATCAACGCCAGTCACCGTTGAAACAAGCACCAGCACAATGCCATCCGGGCGAAGGACGCGATTAACCTCCTCCAGTAAGCGATTGATCACCGCTTGGCCGGATGCCCCACCAGCAAGAGCAACATGCATCCAGTCATCAAATGATGCCGCTGGCTCCTCCGGCAGGTATGGTGGATTACAGACGACGACATCGAATGTTGCTGGCGCAAATGGCGCCACCAGATCTGCACGCAGTGTCTCCACACCGCGATCAGCTGCCGCTTGACAGGCATGTGGATTAATATCTGTTCCAATGACCG
>JBEQBL010000288.1:0-2576 GCA_041639835.1 Salinarchaeum sp. | reverse complement strand
GGCGATTTTCCAAGGGGCCGAGGCAGACAGCCTCGTCGAGACCAGTTTCAATGCTCGGGCAAACTATCAGGCTGCGGCCGAGGCGGATTATGCGCGGGTCGTGTCGTGTAATACGACTGGACTCTGTCGACTGTTGACGCCACTTGATGAGGCCTATGGTGTAGAGAAAGCCCGTGTCACCTTGATTCGACGGGGAGGAGATCCGGCACAGTCATCACGGGGGCCAATTGATGATATTCTTCCCGACCCGGTATCGATTCCCTCACACCATGGCCCGGATGTCAACACCGTGCTTCCGGAGATCGATATTGACACGCTGGGAACGAAAGTGCCGGAAACACACATGCATCTGCATGCGATCAATGTGAGTTTAGAGACACGTCCAACGGTGGCGGATGTGCATGCGCTGCTTGCGGACGAGTCGCGGATTTTCCTGATCCCCGAAGGGGTTGGGATTGACGGTGTTGGATCGCTTATTGAACTGGCCCGCGATGCCGGGCGTCCACGTGGCGATATTTGGGAGAACTGCCTGTGGAGTGAATCAATTGCGATCGAAGGAAACGATCTGTATTGTTTCCAAGGCATCCACCAGGAGTCCGACGTTGTACCCGAGAATATTGATGCGTTACGAGCAATGTTCGGGTTGGCAGAGCAACAGGAAAGTATCGAGTTGACAAACCGATCTCTTGGAATGGGAATCTCGACAACAACCGACGCCGGACTCACATACGGCGCCACGAACGACGCGTAGGCGGGACGCCGAACGGACGATTTATTCGCTGGGGGGCGCCAACGATTGGGTATGCGTGTTAAATCTCGGCATCACCTCCGGAGCGACGATGTTGCAGCACTTGAACGGACTGTTGAGGAACAGATCGGCGTAACAATTGATGGAGAGACATACGAACTTGTCGAGACCGAACAGTCGCCGTTTGATCTCATACTTGTTGATGACGAACCATTGGCGATGTACTATGAGCCAGCCGATGGGGATCGGGAACCGTTTGTCACGGTAAGGGGAGCAAACGCAACCACACCAACACGACGAGTTGTCACAGTCGACGCCGGTGCCGTATCGTTTGTCAGCGATGGTGCTGATGTTATGCGCCCTGGAATCGTCGAAGCTGATCCGGGTATCGAAGCTGGCGAGTTGGTGTTGATTGCCGAGGAAACACATGGTAAGATCCTTGCAGTAGGACGGGCCCGCGTCGATGGAACGGAGTTATCCGGTGACAGCGGGAAGGTTATCGACTCAATCCATCATGTTGGCGATGAACTGTACACATTTTCGCCGTGATGGCGTCTGACGTAAGACCTATAGGTCGGCCGACGGAGCGATATTTCATGGGCCTGATGAACAAGCTCCTGGGGGACAACCGCTCTCGGGACATCGCCGACTACGCTGAACTGAAGGCGACCGTTCCGGAAGGGAAGGCAACGGAGGCGTCGATGAACGTCCATGTTGCTGAAATCTCGGACAAGCAGGATGCAATCGCGATCAAAGATGCGGTCTACGACGGTGATCTCGTTGTGGCTGATATTACACGGCTGCGCACCGAAGGGCCAACAACAGAGCATATCGTAGATGAACTCCGGCGCGTCGCCGATGAGGTTGGTGGCGATATTGTCAAGAAAGGTGACGATCAGTTGATTGTCACACCCACCGGCGTGAAGATTAGTCGCGAAAAGCTGGGCTATTAGCCCTAACGCACGCATCTGGATCTCCTAGTCGCAATCAGACTGTGTCGAAACTTTCGCCCACGAGTTAGCTACAGCACCGGGACCGATGGGTACAGAAGGCTTGGTATCATATCGGAAGGCAGATGAAGGAGTTCATCGAGGTACGCGGGGCTGAGGAAAATAACCTCAAAGACCTCGACGTTGATATTCCACGCGAGGAGTTAACGGTCGTGACCGGATTATCAGGATCCGGAAAATCCTCACTCGCGTTTGAGACAGTCTATGCAGAGGGCCAGCGGCGGTATATTGAATCGCTGTCGGCGTATGCCCGGAATTTTCTGGGACAGATGGACAAGCCGCAGGTGGAGCGGGTCGAAGGATTGAGTCCGGCCATCTCAATCGATCAGAAAAACGCCGCAAATAATCCTCGATCGACTGTCGGGACCGTCACAGAACTGCATGATTACCTTCGGTTACTCTATGCGCGGGTTGGGACGCCACACTGCCCGAGATGCGGACGCGAGGTTGGCGAACAGTCAGCAAGTACAATGGTGTCACGACTACTTGAACTGCCTGCTGGTACCCGGGCAAAAATCGCTGCGCCGATTGTCCGTGATCAGAAAGGAGCCTTCGAGGATCGATTTGACGACCTCGTTGCGGATGGATACGCCCGTGTTGAGGTCGATGGAGAGTCGTATGATCTGACCCGGAATCGGCCGACACTTGATGAAAACTACGACCATACGATCGATGTGATTGTTGATCGGGTTGTGCTTCGCTCAGAGGATCGACCCCGGATCGCCGATTCCGTTGAGACTGCCTTAGAGGAGGCCGATGGCATTCTCAAGGTCATTATCCCGGAGCCACCAGCAATGGCTCGCGATTCGCTTGGAGCA
>JBEQBL010000287.1:0-2585 GCA_041639835.1 Salinarchaeum sp. | reverse complement strand
AATTCAACTCCCGACTCAAGATATTGCTCGCGTTGGTGCTGGGATAGATCTTGCCACTGTGTCCAGTCAACGCGATAGAACTCGTGAAGCACAAACCAGCCTTCATCAGTTCGTGGCGGCGTTTTCGACTGGGTGGTCTGGGCAACCATACCCTTGCTATGGGGGACTGCACTTTTTGGTTTTGATTGCCGATCAAGAGACCATTCCACTGCCAGATGGCGGTTCAGAATGACTCTTCTGCGGATACCCACGGCGGGTGCTTTGGGGTCTCCCCAGGCAGATCACTCGCGAAGGGCAGTCTCACGTTGCGTTGCCTCAAGAGTTTGTTCCTCAACATCGGTTGCGACAATCGCAGGTTTGTACGCCCCACCATCAATCAGATCATGCTCGCCAATTGAGGACTCAACGTACCGCTGGAAGGCCCGCCGGTGTGGTGGTAGTTCACCATATCTAATCTCCTCATCAACAAGGTCGTACACGGGAATCCGCGGTGTCAACAGTGTGTTTTCGCCAACGACCGACCCTTCACCAACAACAAACCCGCTTGTGACCCGACAGCCAGCACCTAGGGTCACATCGTCTTCGATGATCACTGGGGCATCCTCAACCGGCTCTAAGACGCCCCCCACCAGTGTGTTGGCCCCCAGCTTGACATTGCTCCCAATCTGCGCACAGGACCCAACTGTCGTACACGAATCCACCAGTGTTCCATCATCAATGTAGGCCCCGATGTTGACAAAGCTTGGACTCATCATGATACAGTCAGCCCCGAGATATCCCCCCCGTCGAATTGCTGTCCCATCCGGGGTATTTCGAGTGCCTCGTCCGGGCAGGTCATCGGTGTCTCGAAGCGGCAACACATCGTGATAGGTCACATCACCGTAGTTTCGAGGCTCGATTGTCCGAAGACTGAAATTCAATAAAACTCCGCGTTTGACCCAGGTGTTGGTTTCCCAGCCCGCAGTGGCTGGTTCAGCAGCCCGTATGACACCCGTCTCAAGTGCTTGTAAAAACTGTTCAAGGATAGCCGCCTCATCCCCGTCAACCGGTGCGTGTATATCCCCAGCCTGAGAGGCGTCCCATAGGCGTTCGATTGCTGTTTCTAACTCCGCTGTGTCGACTGCCTGATCCATACTGCTTGTTCGCGGCTACGCTCTCAAAACAGCGACGGCTCACGTCTTGATAGATTCCCTGTTACTGCACGCTTCGCATCTCGATGCCCCTCATCACCCGCTCACAGAACCGTCCTCGCTTGCTTGAGACAGTCCATTTATCTGGCTTGCATCCTCCAAGACAACTGTTGTCATCAACCGTTTAGTAGGTATTTATTGTCATGTCACGCCACTCTGACCCCGCAACCGACCAAGCAGCGACATACAATTATCAAGAGGGTTCCGTTGAGCGACCTGATCTTGTCGCCGATCTTGAATCTCAGGTTGACGGCGATGTCCGCTTTGATGAATACTCTCGGCAACTCTATGCGACTGATGCGAGCATTTATCAGGCTTTGCCGGTCGGGGTTGTCTTCCCCAAATCAACCGCCGATGTCGCTGCGGTCGTCAGCTACTGTGCCGAACGGTCAATCCCCGTACTCCCACGCGGTGGGGGTACCAGTCTGGCTGGGCAGACAACAAACGAGGCCGTGGTACTTGATTTCACCCGGTATATGGATTCTGTGCAGGCAATTGACCCCGACCAACAGCGTGTTAGTGCACAACCGGGGATTACCATTGCTCGACTAAACGAGGCGGTGGCTGACCATGGGCTTAAGTTTGCTCCCGATCCGGCATGGGGCGATAAAAGCGCCCTAGGCGGGGCTATTGGCAACAACTCAACGGGGGCGCACTCACTTCAGTATGGCAAGACCGATGCGTACATTGAATCCGCACAGGTCGTTCTCGCGGATGGCACGGTGACGACCTTTGGCGAAGTCTCACTTGACACCCTTCAGGCGCGTGCCGATCCCGACGGGGATCTTGAGGCTCAGATCTATCATACCGTTGCGGCAATTCTCGATGAGCACAGCGAGTTGATCGCTGATCGCTATCCCGATCTCAAACGTAATGTCTCCGGGTACAATCTTGACTGGATCGTCAAAGAAGCTCAAGAATCCGGCAGCGTCAATCTTGCTCGCTTGCTAGCCGGCAGTGAAGGGACTCTGGGTGTTATCACCGAAGCAGAGGTCTCGCT
The DNA here is from genome assembly GCA_041639835.1 of Salinarchaeum sp. GTDB lineage: Archaea > Halobacteriota > Halobacteria > Halobacteriales > Salinarchaeaceae > CAZFMU01. Next base: position 395 of record JBEQBL010000287.1, on the reverse strand, counting down.
TGTTGAGGTCCCGAATACGACCTCAATGGCCTTGCTTGCGTATGATGATGTTATTGACGCCGTTTCCGATGTTGATTCGCTGGTCAGTCACGATACCTCAGCCGTTGAACTGGTTGATGATGTCTTGTTAGACTTAGCTGCGGATAATCCGGAGTTTGCCTCCCTTGTTGAGATGCTTCCGGATGGCACCGGGGCAGTGCTTTTGGTTGAGGTATACGCGGATACGGAAGCCGAAGGAAAACAGAAAATTGCTGATATTCTCGCCGACCGGCTGCCTGAGCATGAGCCCACTGCTGCCCCTACCGGCGATGGCTATCGCAGTGAGGCCCCAACTCATGCCTTTGCGGCTATGGAAGCACACGACAGCAAGACACAGAAGCGGTTTTGGAAGCTTC
>JBEQBL010000286.1:0-2657 GCA_041639835.1 Salinarchaeum sp. | reverse complement strand
CGCGAGTCGCCGGTTACAAGCCCAAGAGGCACAGACTGTCCCGCCGGAACAGGTGCTGCCAGCAACTCTTGGGACACGTGTAGCACCGGAACTGTTTGTCCATCAGGCAGAGGCCTTGCGATCGCTTGCCGCCGGGGACAATGTTGTCGTGACAACCTCAACCTCCTCGGGGAAGACATGGGTATATGCCCTGCAGATCGCACAGCAGTATCTCGCTGATTCGGACACGACAGCACTGTGTCTGTATCCGATGAAAGCACTGACCCGAGATCAGGAACGCGAGCTCAATGACAAACTACGCGAGGAGTGGGGATTAGATCCGACAATCGGCGTCTACGATGGGGATACACCATCAGATCGCAAACGTCGTATTCGAGAGACCGCAAACGTGCTGTTGACGAATCCAGCCGGCCTGAACGTCTATCTCCCACGGCATCGCCGAGATCGAGGGTGGCAGCGGTTTTACAGTAATCTCGATCTTGTCGTGATTGATGAGGCCCACCAGTATACCGGCGTGACAGGAACTCATGTTGCCTGGATCCTTCGACGATTACGACGGATTCTCCGCCAGTATGGAAGCACTCCCCAGTTTGTCTGTACAACCGCAACCATTGGCAATCCTGCCGAACACGCCAAACGGCTGACGGGTCTTTCACATACGGTTGTTGATACCGATGGATCATCGCGAGGACGTCGAGATATCGTACTGTGGCAGCCACCGCGTGACCACAGTGATACTACGGAGGCTGCCACACCATCGGATTCCGGGGACACGGATGGAGAACAGGCTCAACGGTCAGCTGAGGCGGAAGCGGCATCAGTGACTGCGCATCTTGTGGCAACAGACAAGCAAACCTTACAGTTCTGTACGGCCCGTCAGGGAACCGAGATCGCCGCCAAACAAATTGCCGATGCGGCTGGCGATCATCCGGCATATCGACGTGACCAGGCGCCACGTATTGAGCCCTATCACGCCGGGCTTGGCAAGCAATCCCGCCGGCAGGTTGAGACAGGTCTTACTGAGGCACATCTCGATGCCGTGGCAACAACCTCAGCGCTGGAGTTAGGGATCGATATTGGATCGGTCGATGCAACCGTGACTGCTGGCTATCCAGGGACAAAGCAGAGTTTTTGGCAGCAGATTGGACGTGCCGGCCGTGGACACGCAGACGCGTTGTCGGTACTTGTCGGTGGTGAGGACGCCATGGACGCGTATATTATGGATCATCCGGAGTATCTCTTCGATGGCCCGGTTGAGGATGCCGTCGTGTCAATCGATAATGAGGCCGTCTATGCTGACCATCTGCTTGCTGCGGCTCACGAACACCCACTTAAAGCCAGTGACGCAGACCTCCTTGGCGGTGACCAGCGCCTGCAGGAGATGACGACAATGTGGCAGGAAGCAGGGATGCTGGCTGCTACCGGCGATCTTGAAACTGGAGGAGTACGATATACCGGCGCTCCACGACCGCAGAGTCGAATTTCGTTATACAATACCGGCGGGCAAACCTTCGAAGTGGTTCGTGTTGACGGCGACATTGATCATGATCCGGTTGCCCCGGAACGAGCCTATCGGGACTATCATGAAGGCGCGTTGTTCTTACACGCTGGCCAGCAGTTCGAGGTCATTGAGGTTGATGATGCCGGGCCTCACCCCCGAATTCTTGTTGAAAGTACACAGACTGGTCGGTATACGCAGACGTTATCACAGAAGCGAATTGGGGAGTTACAGCCACAGGAACACCGATCACTAGCGGCGGGCTACGATCTATACTTTGGGCGGGGAACCGTCGAAATCACGTACGATCGATATCTTGTTCGCGCCATTGCCACCGGTGAGGTGGTCCGTGGGCCTCTCCCGACGGAGTCGCCGTCGCTGACCCTTGACACAGAGTTGATGTGGGTTTCACTTCCCGAAAATCATCTTGAACGGACCATTGATCGCCTTGATCAGCCGTTGTTGACACCAACAGAGCGCGCTGAGCGAGACGCTCGGGTGCCTGATGCGGCAGCAGCATACACGTATGCCGGGGGATTACATGCGGCCGAGCACGGGGTAATTCAACTAGCCCCATTAGTACTGCTGATTGACAATCACGACATTGGTGGACTCTCAATGCCACACCATCCCGATGACACAATTCCGGGTCCGGTATGGTTCGTACACGATGGCATTGATGGCGGTGTTGGCTTTGCGCGGGCGATTTATGATCACTTTGAGTCGATTGCCAATCGGACGCATGATCGAATCACCGGCTGTGACTGTCACCGACGACGGGGGTGTCCGCGCTGTGTAATGAGCGAGGACTGTGGGAACAACAACGATCCGCTTGATCGCGCCACAGCCGATCTCATTCTTGAGGATGTGCTGGCTGCGCTTTGACTGCAGTACCGGGCTCCGGAATTATTATATCAGTTGATTATCAACCATCCAAGATATGCCGAGATGTCCGATCTGCGGGTACTCGGAACGAGTCCGCCCAGGCGAACGACCAACATTCTGGCCTGATCAAGGCTCCGGACTAATTGTCTGTCCGGAGTGCGGAACAATCCTTGGTGGTGATCGACAGGCCCTAACGAAGGATCTACAGCCACGATGACATCCTCCGCGCCGTGAACGGCGCGGTTTCCTCCGTGGGAGTCTCAGCCGGTCTACG
>JBEQBL010000285.1:0-2658 GCA_041639835.1 Salinarchaeum sp. | reverse complement strand
AAGGGGTAATAAAAAACGTTCGCCGCACATTTTCATTTGTGAAAATTACAGTGTCACGCGTTAGGGGATTGATACAAGTGGATCACCAGCACCCGAGGATCGCACGCAGGCAGTTAGTCACTGCCAGTCGGGTGAGCCGGTTGGGAGTCGGTAGGCTCGAAAACCTGGGTATAGATGAGAATAAGACCAACAACGCCGCCGATGGTGGCAACAACAAAGGGCACCGCAAAGCCAAAGCCGACGAGAATGCCTGAAAACAGTGTTCCAAAGGCAATGCCCAGTCCAAAGCCCATTGTCAGGAGTGACAGCGTCGACCCGGATCGCCCTTCCGTAGCAAGGTCACCAGCAAGGGCAAGCGATGGGGCAAACACGGCGGCAACGGCCACACCTTGGAGAAATCGAATAGCAAACATCCAGAGGGATGAGGTCACAAAGCCCTGGGCGAGAGTTGTGGGTATCAGAAGCATGAATCCGGCCAGGAGAAACGGACGGCGGCCAACACGGTCGCTCAGACGGCCTAGAGGATACTGGAAGATAACATTCGCCAGGACGGTGGCACCAAACTGGACTGAAAACAGAAACTCTCCCTGACCGAGACGCTCGTTGATGACATTCCCAAGCGGAGCATAAATAGCGATGCTAAGGGCCATCACAATCGTGCCAAGGCCAAGCGCAAAGACCGGATCAAAAAGCGTCTCAGCCTGTCCACGGACACGAATGGAAATATCATCGGCGGCCTGTTCCTCGGGACGCTCCGGATCAGAAATCAACAGCACGATCAAAATGAGACTCACCACAGCCCCAACAACGGCAACAAGAAAAGCGGCAGTAAAGCCGGAGATTGTCGTGACCCCAAGCGCGTATGGGCCACCAGCAACGACCACACCGGCAACAAGCGGGCCGGTACCAAAGCCAACAAGACGGAAGGTATTGAACAGACCAAAATTCCCCCCACGGTCATCCGGTGGGGATAGTTCATTGACCAGCGCAACGGTGACGGGAATGGTAAAGGCGGCACCAACACCTTGCAGGCCACGCATCAGCAAAACGGCCAGATAGTCAGTGAAATAGATATAGCCAGCACTGCCGATAGCCACCAGGGCAAGGCCAAACAACAGGAAGATCTTCCGACGCCCGGTGCGATCGGAGACACCACCGGTAAGGGGTTGTCCCAAGCTGCTTAAAAACCCAAACAGTGAGAGGACAATGCCAATCATCAACTCAGGAGTCAGTGTAAAGTTAATCCCGCCGGCAGTGAGTGTCGTACCAACAAATTCCGGTAGTGACACGATCTGACTGCCGATATACAGGGGGAGGACAACGACAAGAAATGAATTCGCAATGGCATCAACCATCCGTGCAAGGGCCAGCGCAATAATACGCGGATCAATATCAAACGCCATCTGACCGTTACGAAGGGAGCCAGACATTTATTAATTACAAGATGCCAAGCATGTCCGTTGGACAGCCCCGATCCTGTGGCTGCGTATGTGGTCGTGTCTCGTACGCGAATCGAAAGTAATGGACTCTTCAAGCCGGATATCACTGTATTATCCATGACCGACGAGACCAAGGATAACGTCATTCCGGGGTCCGAGGAGGATCTTGAGACGCCGGATGTCGAGGGCTATGATTTCCGCGGGGAGTTTGATTTCGGAGAGTTGCTTGATAGCTATGCAACAACCGGGTTTCAGGCCTCAGCAGTTGCCGAGGCAATCGATCTCATCACGCAGATGCAGGAGGCTGATGCGACGGTCTATCTGACGATGACCTCGAATATTGTCTCTTCGGGCCTACGCGAGGTAGTTGCAGCACTGGTCCGGGAGGGTATAGTCGATATTTTGATCACCACCTCCGGGTCAATCACCGAGGATATCATCAAAACCGAACACCCATTCAAGATGGGCGAGTGGGAGGTCGATGAGGGAGAGATGCGTGAAGCTGGGATCAACCGGCTTGGAAACCTCTTTGTCCCCTCAGATCGGTATGTCTGGCTTGAATCCTATCTCAACGACTTTTTCCCTGAGTTTTTCGCCGAAAAGAAAGTCCGCACGCCAACAGCATTTGCTCGGGAAATTGGAGAGCGGCTTGATGACCCGGATTCAGTACTGTATCAGGCAGCCGAACACGATGTACCAGTATACTGTCCGGCACTGATTGACGCCGAGGTCGGGAATTTCCTATATTATTACCGGCAAAACGAGGATCCAGACGTTGGCATTGAGATTCTTGAAGACTATGACTCACTGATTGACCATGGCCTCTTAGCGGATGAAACCGGATTGATTGTTCTTGGGGGTGGCATTCCCAAACATCAGGCCATTATGACCAACCTGTTCCGTGGTGGCGCCGAGTATGCGGTCTATGTCTCAACGGGTATGGAAGGCGATGGGTCACTGTCCGGTGCACCACCAAAAGAGGCCGTCTCGTGGGGGAAAATTAAGGATGGAGAGAAAAACCATGTGCTCGTCGAGGCCGAGGCAACGCTTGTGACACCGCTGATCGCCGCTGGCGTGTTAGAAGAGCTGTAACACAAGCAGCTAGTCCTCAGTAGCGTGACGCGACTCCGGCGCGAAATACGACGCCCCAGCGTCTGAGAGACAAAGTCGGTACTTCCTGAATGAGCCGAGAGAGCGCTGCCTGAACGCCACGAAACAA
>JBEQBL010000284.1:0-2667 GCA_041639835.1 Salinarchaeum sp. | reverse complement strand
GGGGTCTCTGGGCGGTTGATCAATAGCAATCTGATTATGTACGACCGGGCCCGGGACCGCTGGTGGCCACAACTACCAGCTGTGTCAATCCCTGGGCCATGGAATGATACACCTGGAGGGGTACCGCTTCGGGAGATTAATGTTGTCCGGACCACCCTTGGTCGCTGGCGCAAACGCTATCCGGGGACACAGGTCATGACGCATGACACGGGTTATACACGCGATTATGGACGTGATCCGTATGCCGATCGGGGCTACTACCGGCTTGATGGAACACTCTTTGACACAACCCACGAGGACAATCGATATCATGCCAAACACTGGGTCTATGGCGTGCGGTTGGGGGCGTCAGCAGCCGCCTTTTCACGCGAGTATGTTCATGCGGAAGGGGTCGTCCCTGGAACCCTTGGTGAACGGCCTATTGTTGCCGTCTATGACCCCGAGTTAGAGACAGCGCATATTTACCGCAATCCCGAAGAGCGACGTTTTCGATACGAGGATGGAGGTATCCATGAACGCGCCGGCACCACATATCCACCTGATGCATTGCCACTCCCCAAGTTGGTAGCAATTGATGCCTTCTGGTTTGCCTGGGCGGCATATTATCCGGAGACAGCCGTATATGATGCGTGAGTGGGTGCAGACGGCTGGCAAGTGGAGTTGGGAGACAATCAGCCAGATACACTTGGCACTGCGCCACCTGCGACAGCAGCGTCGGATCGGGGGCCTTGCAGTCCTTACTGGAGGCGGGTATCTGGTTGTATATCTCGTTGCAATTGGCGAACTACGGACCGGGGCAGAGGGGATCGGGATTCGAATTGCCGACGCACCAGTATCAACCCTGTTTAGCCGAACCTACGGGCCAACCGCCTTTGAGCCGGTAGCAATTGTTCAAGCGGAGGTCCTAACCTATGTGGTCTCATTGAATACCGGACTTGGACTTGGCATCGCAGGGCTCTTTGGGGCAGCCGTTGGTGTTTCAGTTCTTGCCTGGCGACAGCCCACGGCGTGTCGGTCTCCAACAGCCGGGATTATAGCTGGATTGCCCGCATTACTCTCCGGTACCGCCTGTTGTGGGCCGTTAGTTGCCATTGCACTCGGCATCCAGATCACCGGTGGACTGTTGTTCGTGTTCGATCTGTTGTTACCGGTTGGCGTTGGCGGGCTTATTGCTGGATTGGCGGTTGCAAGCCGACAGCTAGCTCTGAGATAACAATCGGTCAAAGACAGTGACTCAATCTTGGGGGTAGTCGCCGTGTATCACCTGTACAGCGCCACCGGCAGTACGGCATCGCTCACACCGGTTAGACGGTGCTGTTTTGGACTCGATAGCGGTGGAACTGATAGAAGATGGCAGTCAGCGCAATGAACACAACAAGCCAGATGGACATGGCAATCGCCGTGATAAGCAACTCGGAGTGGGTAATTGGGCCAAACTGCTGTTGGGTTGGGACCAGAGCCAGCAGGGTCCACAGAAACAGAAAAGGAAGTGTCAGTGCTGTCCAAATCGCCGTCGAGATGGCTAAGACCCCCGCAACGCCCCACCGGCGGATATCAAAGACGCCAGCCAGGTATCGCAATGCGCTACGAGCCTGCGTTGTCGCCGGCGGCAGGATTTCTTCGGCAAGTTGGTAGGCCTTGCGCTGGTTTCCATGCACAGTCAAGACGCCATCCTCAACAAGGGCATCAAGATAGTTGCCAAGTTGTCGTTGGCCAATGTCGATCTCCGAACAGAGTTCGCTGTGTAACTCCATCCGATCAACCCGTTGTCCGGGATGTTGACGAAACCACTGCAGAATACGGCGTTTGCGTTTACCACGTGTTTCTGAAGCATCATATGACTCGATCACATCATCGATGTGTGTCATACAAACCACCCGCATGCGTGGGGATTCAAGTTTTCGAAGTGCCGGTTCGGGTGCTCGAATGGCAGTTCGGATATGAGACAAAATGGGACACTAAGACCCTGCCACCTGAAGACCAACATGCGATGTGCCCACCACATTGCCGGAACGTACACAACCGACTATCACAAACCTTTGCCTTACAGGCAAGCCCGGAGGTGCCCACGGACGATGCATAATCACCAGGTGGGCACCCCTCAGTGGCTAGCACGATGGCAAGGCGTCGTGCCGATAGTCGTTGTGACGGTCCCGCTGCTGTTCGGCATTGGCAGCCTGCTGCCCGACATCATGCAGTCACAACTGGCGGTCCGGTATGGAATGTCCCATTCGGTGACCGCCTGGGCGGCACCACTGATACACACTGATCTGGGGCATCTTGGGGGGAACTGCGTGGCCTATTGCGTTACTGCAAGTGTTGGCTACGCACTCTATCACCGCGCAGGTATACATCGTATGTACTGGCGCGCAATGGCGGCACTCATCGTGCTGGTGCCCTCGATCACAACTGGTGTGGAGTACTGGCTGTATGTGCGATGGTGGGCCATCGCAACTCCTGGGACCACCGCCGTCGGAGACTCCGATATCGTAAGTACTGTGATTGGAGTCGCAGTCATTGGCATTGGACTGGTCACAAAGCAGTCCTATCACTCGCGTGTCGCACGCGCAGTATTGCTGGTGGCGGCATTGCTTGGGGTCGGGGCATTGGCAGTCAGTGTCGAGGCCATGGGGCCGAGTATTGGTATGGTGTGGGGGAGTGGACTGT
>JBEQBL010000283.1:0-2690 GCA_041639835.1 Salinarchaeum sp. | reverse complement strand
GAGACTGCCCATCGACCGGCACCACACCGATTCGAACGGTGTGCTAGCTTGGCAGTCTGCACACCTGAAACTCCCAATCCAGCGGTGCGGTGCCGTGAGATTCCTCCGCCTTCAGGCGCAGGAGGATGTCAATATGCACGACCCTTGGACCACAGCCAACGGGCAAAGACGATGTGCAACAGGCAATCGATGGCCATGTCCTTGCCACCGCCGAATTCACAGGCACCTACGCTCCGTGAGATAACGGCGCCGTCGAATCGCTATGCAACAGAACGTTGACGAGAATGAAGTCTTTGAAGATCCCTTAGTGATGTAATCTCATACGTCGGGGTCAGATCCGGGCTCTCGACATTTGCCGACTCTCGGAGTAAAAATGCCACATCAACCCCTGCCGCCTTAGCCGCTTGAATATCCGTTTCTCGATCGCCAACATAGAGTGCATCATCAACATCCAAGGTCTGTAGCATCTCCTCAAGATAGGCACTGTCTGGCTTGCGATGGCGATAGCCATCGATCGTTGGATCACGCCCTCGACCGTCTACAAAGAGTCCCGCAAATAGATGCTGTTGGACAAACTCCACCGTTGCATGCCGATTGTTCGAGACGATTGCCTTGGGACAGTCAAGCTGTAGTAGTGCGTCAACATCGGTATGTGGCTTGCGCTGGCCTGCTGCTAACCGGCGATGCTCACGGGCCGATGCACAGTGCTCACGTAGCCGCCAGAAGCGTTCGGGATCAATGCCCAGTTCCCGACAGTGCATGGCAACAATCGGGCTGTAACGCGGCTGTTGAAGTGTTGTTCGCTGCTCTGGCCGTGGCTCTACGTTCAGCAGCTGGAGTGCGTCCTCTGTGGCGCGCTGATAAACTGTCTCTGATGTTGACCGTCCTTGTAGCAACACGCCGTCCATATCAAAAAGCACGGCATCGTAGACCGTTTCAAGATCACTCATGATTTTTTCCCTCGTGGGCATAGCCGGTTGTTGTCTCAGGTCCCATCATACGCCAGGTAGTGTCTTGACGACGCGTCCGGTATCGCCCCTGAGAACGAATCATTACCCTCTAATATAGGTCACAGACCAAAGGCTATTGCTAGTAGCTCTATATAGTTATGATAGTATTATGTGCCAGTAGGAAAGCTAAAACGCCATCCAACGACAGTATATCCAGTTCAGATATAGTACGGAGGATTTCAGTAGTTCGTTTGCGGAATAACGGTAACTCGATTATTACCTGCCCACGTCACGGTATGGTACGCCCAGATGTGACTGCTATCCCCCTCCAGAGTGGTTCACTGTCGGTATGTGTCTCCGTTTAGGACAGATCCGTCTGTTCGACAGGGTCGAAGCTCTCGTAATGGACGATCTCCTCCACAGAGCGACGGGCCTTGCGCTCGTTTTCGATATCTGAACTCCCATCCTGTGGGTATCCCAGCGTAATCAGCATGACCGGCTCATAACCATCCGGAATCGCAAATGCCTCGCTCAGTGCCTCGGCATCAAATCCTTCCATTGGACAACTGGCAACGCCTTCCTCCCACGCCGCATACATCAGGGTCATCGCCGCAAGTGCCGTACTTCGCGTGGTCCAGATGCGACGTTCAGCCTCGTCCATGCCAGCCATTCCGTGCACATTCTCAAGCAGCTGCTCTTTGACATCCTCGTTTGGAATGTAGTCCTTTGCAAGCCAGTCCTCAAAGACCGGTTCGGCATGGGCAGCTGGGTCTGTATTGCCGAGCACGACAACAGCGGCTGCGGCTTCGGTGACATGGGCCTGATCATAGGCCACCTCACGCAGAGTCTGCTTTGTTCCCGGATCTTGAAGGACCAGAAACTCCCACGGTTGGAGATTATATCCCGACGGTGTGAGCTGCACCCGCTCAAAAATTGCCTCAATTGTGTCGTTGGACAATGGTTGATCGGTATAATCATGTACCGAACGCCGTGTCTCAACAAGCGTGTCAAACTCAGTCATTGCTGGTCATCCTCCTGTGGACTGTCGATAAAGATGCGATATGGACTACTGCTGCATGGGGACATATCATAAAAAAAGATCTCAGCGCATATATGTATATGGAATTTGATTCACCGGACAGCAAGTCGATACGCCTCCGGAACAAACCCTGTGTGTAGAGCGCATGGGGAAATGCGTATATGAACTTATTTGTCGGCGTATTTCACTCATTTCATTTATTTTGAGAAACTCATCAGAGCAAACAAACACTTTTTACCTCCGTCCACTGCACATACGTATATGCTATCTTCGTCTTGTATGGCCCTGCGTTACTCTTGGGCGATGCCTACCTATCAATGTGCTCAGTATGTGACAGCATCAACGGCACAGCGACGCCCAGGACAACAACTCAGTGGCCTGCTTTGTGATTGTCCACGCCGGGTACGGGCTCAGCTATGATCGGGGCGTCTGGTCCGGACAATCGCGGGTTGCGCCATCTAATTGAGCACATTCAGGATGCGGTCGTTGCATTTGAGCTGCAGGATGGGCAACCGATCGTGCGAGGTCTTAATGGAGCGTTTGTTGAGGTATTTGGCTATCCACGTGAGACACTGCTCAATGCGTCTCTGAACGATTATATCGTTCCAGACTGGCTCACCGAAGAGGCAGCAAGATTGGACCAGCGCACCGGGGCCGGCGAGATTAACTATCGACGGGTCCAGCGGCAGACAGATACCGGA
>JBEQBL010000282.1:0-2704 GCA_041639835.1 Salinarchaeum sp. | reverse complement strand
AACTACCAGATGGACGCACACGACAACCGGCGGTCGTCCAGTTTGACCCACAGGATGAGTATGCACAGATGCACGATGATAATCCGGACATCACAGATACCGATCGGCGGCGATGGGATCGGCAGGGCATTGCCTACGGTGGACACACGGATACCATCGCATTCGTCCCGAAAGTCGCCGGGGCGGCATACGGCGGGGGTGAGCACCGAGCCAAGCAAGTCGAATTTACAATTCCCTTTTCGATGGTTGCGGACAACCAGTGGCTTGTCGCCGGCGGCGGGCTTAATGATAAGCAGTATCAGGCCTTACGGGAACTTCTTGACCGGTTTTTCGGCCAGTATGGAGAGGCGGGGACCTACGACCAGTTTATTTCATTCATGGAGGATCCAGCCTTACGCGAGGAGTTAGATGAGAGTGGTCGGGTCCATGAGAAGACCTTTGAGGCTGTTCTCAGGCGGGTACAGCACTTTGGGCATGTCTTCGATCAGGATGCCGTCCCGATTACCGAACAGGTATCCGATCTCGTCAGCCCTGGACGACTATCAGTTGTGCCAACATACCACATTAGTAACACGCGGGCCACAGAGACCATCGTGCTGGCAGTCGCATCCCTGCTTGTCGATCAGAAACTCTCGAGTGATCCAACATACACGGAAATTAAGGAGACACCGTTGGTTGTCGGGATGGACGAGGCACACAACTACCTAACTGACGCCGAAAGTGTACAAGCACGGAAGGTGATCGGGAAGTTCACCGAGGCCGCCAAGCAGGGACGAAAGGAACGACTGGGACTGTTTTTGATCACCCAGGACCCACAGGATATCCACGATGCGGTGTTTAAACAGATCAACACAACGGTGGTCCTCAATCTTGGTGACGAGGATGCAATCGAGAGTGTGAACATTCCAGCAGAACTAGAGGGAAAGGTACCTTACATGGAACAGGGACAGATGGTTGTTTACTCACCCGATAATTCCGAACCGGTAGAACTTGTTGGGCTACCAAAGTGTGTCACCCGACATGGGTGACCGGGTCAACAACCTCGGGGTCACGCCCCGTGGCCTCCGCCTTGAAATTTCTGTGAACACACAGCAGCTAGAAAATTGTCGCCTGCTGGTAGACCGAAATCCCGTCGTCACCAATCTCGTAGGGTTTCTTTTCGCGTGAGTGGTAGGCATCACGGATCTTCTGTATCTCGACGGCCATCCGGGTTTCACGGAAATCATCCGGGCGAATATACTGCAGCACAAAGACAGCGTCAGTGAGATACTCAACAATGCCATGCCGAGAGACGTAGGGATTGTCATCGCTCACTTCGCTTGTCAACATAGTCGTGACCCCGGCGTCTTTGAGTTGTTTGGTAAACGAGTAAATCTCATTGCGCCGGGTCGACCGATCATCAAACATCATCTCAAGTAAGGACACGGAGTCAAGCACCAGCCGTGTAGCCCCGAACTCTTCGATCAGTTGGACAAGTTCATTTTGGATCGTTCGGAGGCTATTTGCCATATCGATGGCATCGATATCAACAACGGCCAGTTGACCATCCTCAATATACTGATCATACGCAAATCCCTTTTCCTTAGCACTTCGGGTCACCCGGGCGGCATCCTCCTCAAGAGTAATATAAACCCCCCGCTCACCCTGTGCAAGCCCACAGTTGAGAAACTGCATGCCAACGGTAGTTTTGCCACTACCAGGCGGGCCAATGGTGACCATCAACGATCGCTCAGGGACCCCGCCTTCAATCATGTTATCAAGTCCATCGATGCCTAAGTCAATCCGTGGGATATCGGAGTCAGCCGCCTCATCGGCGAAGGTCTCAGACTGGTCTGAATCCGCTTGGGTCGGTATGTCACCGCCCCCCGGCATGTCCGAGCCCTGAAACGCCGCCGCAAAGTCCTCCTCAAAGAGCCCCTCATCGGTGTCAGCAGCCGGGTCCGGGTCGGTATCAGCATCGGTATCAAAGGCAAAATCAGGTTCTGAGGAGGGCTCATCGGAGGCTTCCGTATCGGGGGCCTGAGAGTCAGATGTCTCTGGTGACTGGCCAGTGGCTGTTGACTCGTCGGAGGATTCAGCGTCGTCGGGGTCGTCAGAATCCGACGTGGAGTCACGGAGGGCTTGCTCAAACCAGTCGGCATCATCGCTCATAGCAATCGCCTTCGGAGTCTGTCCGCTGAGCGTGGAAGCGCCATGTCAGCGTCACGGACAAACATGTTGGTATAGTATCGGGCCGGGGGGCGATTAATCCTTTTGCTGATTACAAAGGTCGTATGTTGACAGTGGGTGCAATTGATCTACCAAGTCGACCACAGACAGCCAATATGGCAATCGCAGGATGCCGACGGCGGTGGGATTATACCCCTTGGGGTGAACGTCGGCACATGGACACGCGGGTTGGGATTATTGGAAAGCGCACGAACCCGCGCGCAGAAGCGGTCGTCAAGCGTCTCGTGAGTACGTTTACCGACATTGACGGAGTTGAAATTGTTATTGACGAGGCAACCGCCGAAGCGATCGAAGTAGGAGCTGCAGCGACGACCGCCGAATTGACCCAGTGTGATCTTGCGGTAAGCGTTGGTGGTGATGGGACCTTTCTGTACACCGCACGGACCGTCGGGACAACACCGATTCTTGGTATCAACCTTGGTGAGGTTGGCTTTCTGACCGCGGTCGACCCCAAGGAAGCAATCGACACGGTTCA
>JBEQBL010000281.1:0-2708 GCA_041639835.1 Salinarchaeum sp. | reverse complement strand
AATAGGACACAGTGGCTACTGTCCCCCTATATTGGGATAACTTATGGGGATATTTTTGTTGGTTACTTGTCCCATACATTGCAGTAATATTGCATCACCGTCCCAAAAGCGTTAATGGTGCTCTTCCACTATTGTCAAATAGACAAAATGATTGGTCTTAGCGCACTCAGCGCAGAACTCCAGGCGGTCCTCATGATCGGGGCTGTCCTTGTTGAATCGATCAGCCTGTATCTTGGGTATGGTGCTGTTGAACGACTCGTTGTTCCGGAGCTGCTAGAGTCCGTCTCAAGTTCCTAATCGATGGATCCACTCGGATTAACGCCGTCGTTGTTGGTGTTGTTTATCGGATTTGGCCTCATGGTCGGGGTCTTCTTTGGATTTTTCGGGATGGGTGGATCGTTTCTGGTCACTCCAGCCCTCCTTATTCTCGGGTACTCAGCACCTGTCGCAATCGGATCAAGCATGGCCTTTGTGTTTGGGACTGCGATTATCGGCACGCTCAAGCACCAAGACGTGGGTGATGTCGATTACAAACTCGGTGGTGTCATGATCGCCGGGATCGCGGTTGGCATTGAGATCGGGAGTCGATTCGTCTTTCTGCTTGATGGACTGGGCTATGCGAACCTCCTGATCGGGCTTACCTATGTCCTCTTGTTGGCAGGGATCGGTACGATGTTCATCCGGAATGCGATCACCACAACCTCTGATACCGACGGTCGTCTGTCAGAACTCGCACAATCTGTGTCCAACATAGAGTTGCCACCAATGGTCACCTTGACTGACGGAAGCCGTGCCTCGATTTGGACGATTTCCGGAGTTGGTGGTGTTGTGGGTGTCGTCTCCGGGTTTTTGGGCGTTGGAGGCGGATTCATCCGGATGCCAGCGATCTATTATATCATTGGTATTCCGCTCGCAGCGGCCGTTGGAACAAGTCTGTTTGGGGCATTGATCACCGGCGCGATTGGGACGTTCCGTTATGGGCTGCTCGGAACGATTGATTTTGGCGTTGTAACCGCGCTCCTTGTTGGGAGTGCATTGGGTGCCCGGCTTGGCTCTGCAGCGACCGCCTATGTCGATGAGGATGATGTGACTATCTACTTCGGGATCATGCTTTTGGTGGCCAGTCTAGCGGTCGGGCTTGGTGAACTGGCAACATGGCTTTCCCGTCCGGTCTTGGACACGGTGAGCTTCGCGTTGTTAGCTGGTGCGGCCGTCTTTGTGACGGCAATCATCTTCTATTTCGGACTGCAGGGCCTTCGAGAGGATGCAAGTCCAGGCGAACAGCCCGAGCCAAGTGACTGAACACCAGCCGCGTGGACACGCAACATATCAAGCCCAGCCAGGGATTTATACAATACGCAACAACTACCTGATATGTGAACACCCAGCAATGGTCTTCCCGCCCCGGCTTTCTGCTTGCGACCATCGGTGCGGCTGTCGGGTTGGGGAATATCTGGCGGTTTTCGGCTGTGGTTGGTCAAAACGGGGGCGGCGCGTATCTGGTGCCGTACCTGCTGGCCGTCGTTGTCTGTGCACTTCCATTGCTGGTGCTTGAACTCACTGTTGGTCGCACACTCCAGACAGATGTCGTCTCGGCATTTCGCTCGGTCAATCCGCGATATACGATCCTCGGCTGGATCGTCATCGCTGGCGTGTTATTGATTTTGAGCTATTATTTAGTCCTGACCGGGTGGGTGCTCGGCTTTTTGGTAAACTGGGGTAGTGGAGGTGGGATGACCTTTCAAGGGTTTACTGGCAGTTGGGCGCCAATCGGCTATTTCCTACTGACGACGGGTATTACTGGTGGGGTCGTCTCGCTTGGGATTCGTAGTGGCATCGAACGGCTTGCGAAACTCGTGATGCCGACTGTCTTTGTGCTGTTAGTCATGCTGGCGCTATATGCAGCTACCCTTCCTGGATGGAGCGCCGGTGTCGCCTTTCTGTTTACGCCGGATCTGTCGGCTCTGCGAGAACCAGGGCTGTGGGGGGCGGCATTCGGACAGGCGTTTTTCTCTCTTTCCGTTGGCCAGGGGATTATCTTGACCTATGGGAGCTATCTTGATGCGGAGACGAAGCTACTCAGCTCTGCGACCATCATCACGGCTGCAGATCTCATGGCTGCGTTTATTGCCGGACTTGTGATCTTCCCGATCGTCTTTACGTTCGATCTTGCTCCAACATTGGGCACCGAGCTTGCATTTACGACGTTACCAACCGCGTTTGCGAGTATGCCGTTTGGCCGTGTGACCGCTATCGGATTTTTTGCATTGCTATTTTTTGCTGCATTAAGTTCGGCTGTGTCATTGCTGGAAGTCGGGATTGCGACGACGACACGTCTCACTCGACTTGAACGGTCACAAGCAACCCTTGGAGTCACTGGCAGTGTGTTCGTTCTGGGACTGTTCTCGGCGATGAGCTACAGTCCGGTCAACCTGGCGATCGGACAACGACGTGTGCTTGATCTTGTCGATGAGTCTGTCGGTACGTTTGCTCTGCCGATCTCGGCGCTGTTGATGATCTTTGTGTTCGTCTGGCAAGCGCGAACGCTTCCACTTCGAGCAGAACTTGGACCATTATTGCCCTTCGTCCGGTATCTGGTCCCGGCTGTCTTGCTCATCACGACCGGCCTGAAACTCGTTGGACTCGGACGGCCAGCCTGGCGAGTGGCGGTCAATGAAACAGGAACCTCCATGTTCGTGAGTGGTATC
>JBEQBL010000280.1:0-2711 GCA_041639835.1 Salinarchaeum sp. | reverse complement strand
GATTGTCAGCATAGGCATCACGAGCCGCATAGGCATCTGCCAGAATGGTTCGTTCTTCTTGATCGGCCCCAAAACTCGCGTATGCCTCTGTTACACCGAAATACCGGGTCCGAGCAGCAACATCACGAGCAAGACGAACGTGTGGGTCCTGATCCGGACCAACCGGGATAACCGTTGGTTTGGGCTCGTCGGCTACCTGTGGATAACAGATGTCGGCCATCTGTGTTACAACTGACTGCATATGCGAGACATCCGTCTCGCCGTCAAAGCCGTAGATCGACTCCAACTCGGAGAAGTTGGCTTCAATGCCCAATTCAAACGCCAGATCCTGGACAGCACGATTGTCGGACTGACGGTACAGGGTGCCGGCATCCGGATCAAAGCCAAGGGCCAGCAACGATAGAATGTAATCGCGAGCGTGGCCATCGATTTCTTCCCAGGTGAGTCCCCGAGCGGCATGGGCCTCAAGATCCGCGATTAGAGCATAGACATCTCCCCCCTGTTGTTGATGCCAGATGAGTTCATCAAAGACGAGTTTATGTCCGATGTGGGGATCGCCAGTCGGCATAAAGCCGGAGAGGGCTGCAAACGGTTCATTACGCTGCATTGCCTTTGCAACCGGCCGATAGTCGCGGTGCCCGAAGATCACCCCACGACGCATAAGGTAATGAGGCGTCGGGGTTGTATCAAGAAGGGTCTCAAACCGTTCGATACCAAACTCCTCAAAGAGCTTGCGGTAATCGGCAATAGTCGCCGATCCCCAAGGATCAAGCGTTAACTCCTCGTCATCGGCTGGCGGTGCCGTATCATCAGGAGTAGATGTTGCCTCATCGGATCCGCCATCAGTGACAACCCGAGGGGAGGACTCCGACTGATCGGTCATCACCAAGCGGTCGTCACGGGGCGCGCAAAAAGGTTCGCTTCCATTGTAGCACAACAGGAGCAACCTCCCGCCAAGATGGACCACTTACTCGGGGGACCATTGCTGAGGGGATCGAAATACATTCGACTCCGGCGTTCGAAACTAGATGTATGTCGGTCCCTCCGATTGTGTTGGACATTGACGGTACGTTGACCCGACCGGAGGGTCAGGGTATCGATCCACGTGTGTTTGATCCCATCGCTGCCTGGACAGCCCCGATTGTTATTGCAACGGGAAAATCAGCGCCTTACCCGGTCGCATTGTGTCAGTTCCTTGGAATTCCAGAACGGGTTATCGCCGAGACCGGGGGATTTGTGATCACCGCTGATGAGTCACGACAACTTGTCGATCCGACGACAATTGAAGCCGTGCGAACCGCCTATCAGGAGGCCGGGCACGAAATCGGGTGGGGAAAGGCCGATCTTGTCAATCGCTGGCGTGAAACCGAACTGGCAGTAGCACGTGATCAGCCACGGGAGCCGCTTGCGGCGATTGCCGATCGCGAGGGGTTGGAGATTGTTGATTCGGGGTATGCATATCACGTCAAAGATCCTGATATATCAAAAGGCGATGGGCTTGAGGCGACTGGGGAGATACTTGGAATTGACCCGGAGTCGTTCGTTGCAATCGGTGATTCCGCGAATGATGTTGCACTGTTTGAAACAGCCGGCTATGGCTATGCGGTCGCCAACGGAGCCCCCGAAGCCAAAGCCGCTGCTGATACGGTCTTGGAGAATGTCCATGCCAAAGGTACTGTGGAGGCACTTGACCGAATTCAACGTGAGAATCCACTAGCTCCCTGAGAGACGACGGTACGAAAGGACGGGCTTTTTCTGCCGGGTCGTATAGTTGCAAACAGCCGATGGGGCTTGAAGAGGAAATTGAGCAACTCCGCGAGGAGATCGCAAATACGCCGTACAATAAATCGACCGAAGGACATATTGGACGGCTTAAGTCGAAACTCGCGGAAAAGAAGGAGGAACTCGAAAAGCGACAGCGACAGTCCTCCGGGGGTGGAGGAGGATACCACGTCGAGAAACACGGCGATGCAACTGTCGCCCTTGTCGGGTTCCCGAGTGTTGGTAAATCGACGCTTTTGAATGCGCTGACGAATGCCGAAAGCGAAACCGGCGCCTATGAGTTTACAACCCTTGAGGTCAATCCCGGGATGCTTACGTACAAAGGCGCCAGTATCCAGATTCTCGATATCCCGGGACTGATCGAGGGGGCAGCAAGTGGCCGTGGAGGCGGGCAAGAAGTGTTGTCCGTTGTTCGAGCGGCTGATCTAATCGTGTTTGTCCTCTCAGCGTTCGAAATTGAGCAGTACGAGCGCTTATATGATGAATTGTATAAAAACAAGATTCGCGTTGATACGGCTCCACCACGGGTCTCAATTACTCGGAAAGGCAAAGGCGGACTTGATATTACGGCGAGTGTTGATCTTGAGTTAGACAAGGAGACAATCAAAGGGGTGCTCAGAGAGCACGGTTATATTAACGCCGATGTTGTGATCAACGAACAACTCTCTCTTGACCGATTGATCGATGGTATCATGGATAATCGCGCGTACATCCCATCGATTGTCACGGTTAATAAGGCCGATCTGATTGATCCTGCGTATCTGGAGACCGTTCAGGCAAATATGACCGAGCAGGGGATCGATCCGGACGAAGCTGTGTTTATCAGTGCGACCGAGAACAAGGGGCTTGATGCACTTATCGAGCGCATCTGGACTGAGCTTGGATTAATCAGAGTATACATGGACAAGCCTGGTCGGGGTGTTGATTAT
>JBEQBL010000279.1:0-2721 GCA_041639835.1 Salinarchaeum sp. | reverse complement strand
TTCGCTGTCGATACATTTAGGGCAGTTCGGGCGCGCAGAACCGCGGTGTCGTGCAACCCGCCCGTGACACTTGGTGGAGTGAGGGCGGAAACCTCCATGAGAAAAGCCCTTAATTTCAGTCATGAGTGGCTCATTCGTTGTCCCCACGAAGGTATTCGTAATACTCGCGGATGAGATCAGCATTCTCGGGCTGTTCGGTTTCAGTAAAGGCGGCTTGGCTGCTTTTGATTGCATCGGGGTCAACATCAAAATCACCGGCATCATACGTCCCGGAGGTATCGCTATCGCCATCACTGCCCTCAAGGACAACTTCACGCGTTTCCGAGCCCCGTTCGACAGGACTCTCCGCCCCAAGGAAGCGATCCCCGTCGGTACCAGCAGCAGTTGGGGTATCGTCATCTGCGCCGGCGGTGGGGGCATCACCGATGGGCAGTCCAGTCACAAAGGCCCCGGCACCAACGAGCCCGCCAAGTAGCACAATACCAAGGGCCACGTAGATCTGCCGCCAGCGGATGAACTCGGTGGTCGAGGCCGACTGAAGCGTGGCTAACACATCGGCATAAAGTTGGTTGGCAACCGGGGTCGCCGTATCATCATTGGCGACATCACGGGCAGTGCGGAAGGCCTCCCGCAACTCGGGATTATACGCTTCAAACCGGTCGATATCGTAGGTCCGGTAGCGAAGCCAGGCATCGCCAAGCCCAACGGTGAGGGTGACGGCGATAAGGGCCATGTCGACGGCCGCAACCGGGATCATGGCCGGAATATACAGCCCAACGGCGTCACCAAGCCCAAGAAATGGGCCAGGAACGGTGATAACGACCGTCGGGCCGGCTTGATGCAGCCCCAGCAGCAAGAGCCCGCCGGTCAGGAAGACAAAGAGTACAAGGGCATCAATGACTGCGTGGACGGCCACGGCTTTGCGTGCCTCCTGATGGACCTCCGCAACGGCTGCGATAATCGCCTCACGACGGGCGGTCACGGAGGCGCGATCCGAGGTAGCGTCGTCGGGCTCGCCAGTGGGAGGATTATCAGCCATTGTCTTGCTCGGTCTGCTGGGATTCAAGTTCGTCAATACGCTCTTTACGCTCTTCAAGCTCGGCTTCGAGACTGTTGACCTCAGAAATCAGATCGTTTCGCTCCTCACGCACATCTGATAGTTCGGCTTCGGTGTCCTCAAGTTCCTCTTCGGTTTCGGTGAGTTCTGATCGGACCGTTTCCAGCTCCGATTGCGCATCTGCAAGGTCCGCCTCCGTAGCCTCAAGTTCGGCCTCAGTGGCCTCTAGCTCATCAACAAGCTGTTGCAGATCCTGCTGCCGGGTGGCCAGTTCGTCCTCGGCGGCCCGTAGTTCACTCTCGGTGGCATTCAGTTGGGACGCTAACTGCTGGTTTTCAGTCTGCAGCTCCTCGTTGGTCTGCTGGAGCCCGGCGGCGGCAGACTGAAAGACCCAGCCGGTACCGACAAAGGTGACACCAAGCACGACAACCGCGATAACAAGCGGGGTCTGGAGGGTTGATCCGATCTGTCCCATACTGGATATCACCACTTAGGCGTCGACACGTTTTGCTCTTATCGCTGTGTCATCACTCATATCAGTCATCACCGGGTTCGCGCCGGGTGGTAGAATCGGGGCCACCGAATGGAAGCGTCTCTACGCGTCGGAGGGTGACCTCAGCGAGGAGGATCACAAGGGCCAACAGGAGAAACAGCCAGCCAACATCACGCTGGGTTGGGCGTTGGTCAACCGGCGTCGACTGGGCATACTCGGCAATGGCGGCTGTCTCGGTTGGATTGAACGTCTCGCCGTCGGTTTGTGCAACAAGGGTCTCCAGGGCCTCCGATTGGCCAACAGTCGCATACTCCTCGGGATAGGTGACCGCATACTCGGTGTCAAGCACCGACTGGAAGCCGGCCTCCGATGGCGTCAGCGTGGCCTCATACCGGTCGTTCCCGGCACTAATAAACTGGATGTCGGCGTCAGTTGGACGTTCGGCGCCCTGGTAGACGGCCGTTGTTGACTCGCCAACGCGGGTGTCCGGGAGATCAATGACGCCGGTTTGCTTGCGCAATGGATTGCCAACCCCCCAGTTGACCGTTCGAGAGAGCATCAACGAGTCCGGGGCCTGCAGCAGACTGCCAATGCTGCCATCGTTATCATAGGTGGTCACCGAGGCAACCCGGCCTAAGCCAAAGCGCCAGGTGCTTATCGCCGGATCGCCCTCGGAAGTGGTCACAAGCAGCCGGGCGCCGGGTTTGATACTCACACCATGGACCTGATCCGGACTGGCCGTTGGCTCAATCCCGCGGGTGATAAAGTGATTCGCGTCCGCGCGCACGAGGGAGTCAGCAGCCGGCGGCTCGGCATCGCTGAACAGCAGTTGAATCTTGTCGTTATTGTCGGCTTGGATGTAGGTGCCATCGGTCGTCTCAACAAGTGAGGTCATCAGACTGTCCTCACGCCAGCGACTGAAGCCAACGCCCGTGATCTGGATATCATCGGCTGCTAGCTCTTCGGCCGCCGCAATCGGTTCGCTGTGTGTGCCAACACCTTCGCTGATGAGCAGTAACTCACCACCCTCCGGCAGGGCAGCCCCGCTTGCGGTGATGCCGGTGGCGATGTTATCGGCGTGGGCCCCCGCCTGAAGTCGACGAAGGGACTCGGTAATGTCCTCCTCGGTACGTGATAACGGTCCCAGTGGAACGATTGTCTCGGCTTCCGA
>JBEQBL010000278.1:0-2760 GCA_041639835.1 Salinarchaeum sp. | reverse complement strand
AGCGACCTTGATGACCTCCTCAGCCATCGCCTCGACAAACGCCTGCTCGCCATGATCCTGAACGTACCTACGTGGCGTCTTTTGCATCCCGAGAATGATATGCTCACACCGCAAGAGCCCAACGCCGTCCGCGCCGGTCGCGGCGGCGCGTTCGGCTGCCTCCGGAATTGAGACGTTTACCTTCACCCCGGTCGACGTTGTGGCCGGTGGGGAGGACTGCTCAGGGGTTGTCGTGGTCTCGGTCTTAGTCTCAGTTGTCTCCGCTGACTCCGTGGCCGGCGCGATACGGCCCCGATCCCCGTCAACGGAAATAAACTGGCCGTTATCGATCGTGCTTGTCGCATCGCCAGAGCCGACAACCGCTGGGACGCCAAGTTCACGTGAAACGATCGCTGCGTGAGAGGTAATCCCGCCCTCGTCGGTCACGATACCTGCTGCCCGCTTCATCGCTGGAACCATCTCTGGCATCGTCATCTCGGCTACGATCACGTCACCCTCATCGACGCGGTCGACATCACCGTGGCCGTCAAGGATTCGTGCAATACCGGTGCTGGTGCCTGGACTGGCACCAAGGCCCGTGCAAAGCACCTCATCGTCATCCGCCGTCCGAGCCTGTGTGGCGTTTTGTTGCATCGTCAATACTCCCCGATACCGAGTGTTTCGTTTGTCATTGTCATGCTTTCCTCGCGGCCTGCTGTGTCAGTCACAGCCCGAATGGCATCGATGTTTTCAGGAATCACATCGCTTTCGCGGTGGATGGACATAAACAGGTACAGTTGGTCGTCCTCCACGACGATTGAGTCCTCGAAGACCTGATTCTCATAGAGATTCATGCGATCACGCCCACGGTCAAGTGCAAACTCCTGTAGATCCCATCCGGAGTTCATCTCAAGATCACCGTCGGCGACATGAATTCGTGACTCATTCTCAAGGACCTCCCGAACAGCCGCCTCCGAGGGAGCCGACTCGAGTGTGGCATTGATCGAATGCATGTGATGTCGGACTGTCGGTACCTTCATACCCATTGTCTGGATATCCTCGATTTCCGGAAGCACCTCAAGCACATCGGGACCATGATGTGATGGTGGCTGAACCGGATCCGCGGAAATCACGGCGTGTTCACCGCGACACCGCACCAATGTGACGACCGTCCGGTCGATGCCAAACTCCTCAAGAAGCGGGGCGAACAGCCGGTTGAGTCCGGTCGTGTTACAGGAGACGATCCGGACGTAATCTTCCCCGCGGGCGTCCTCGTAGTTGGCACGCGCGGTGAAACTTTCCGAGGCAACCTCGGCCGGCTCCCCACCTTGGAAAATCGCTGGCGTGTCGTGGCGCTCATACAGCGGACGGTGCTCAATGCCCATGCCTTCGGGCAGTGTGTCGACGACGACGTCGCTGTTTACGACAAGATCCTCGACACTACCGGCCACCGCCATGTTCTTTGATTCGAATTGTTCGGCGCGCCCGTCAGGCGCGTAGATATCGTACCCACGTTTGAGAGCGGCATCCGCCGTATGATTTGCACTCGCTTTACTAATGCCAACCAGCGCCATGTCTGGCATTTCAGCGACGGCGTCAGCCACTCGCTTTCCGATGGTCCCATACCCGTTGACACCTACCCGGATCATTATTAATGTACTTACCAGGTGGGTAGACAGAGGTATGATTAAGCCCCAATATTGCGGTAATATTTTCTACCAGGCCGTCAAGGGGTCATCCCAATTACGCCAGGTAGCTATCAATATACTGGGCAAGCAGCCGAAGCTCTCATCAGGGATCTGATTGGATTTGCCAATAGCACCGGGGAGAACAGTTTCAATGTCGGTGTCTGTCCTCGCGCGTCATGGCGATGCCAGCCGGATGGCGGCTCACATTACAGCCTATCCGGCGAGCTGTCAGTAAGAGCATCGACAGCTTCCATACTGGTTAGATGAGATGTCTCGATAGAGGCAAATCGTAAGATAGTGGAAGGAGGAGAATGCTCCGGCGGGGATTCGAACCCCGGTCATTGCCTCGAGAGGGCAATATGATTGGCCGGACTACACCACCGGAGCGTTACACGCAGTTGTACAGCCAAAGACAGTAAAACAGTTGTGTTTTCCGTCGACGAGAGCCGGTCAGGACTCGGTTGCCTCAAGATCATCAGGGCGTCGGAGGCCATAGTAGCCCGGCTCATCCTCGGCCCGTGGCTCAGCAACAACGAGCTCATCGGCATTGGTCATGATCCATGGAATCGCCCAGTCAAGCAGGATATCCTCGGTTGCAGCATCAATCTCGGCATCGGGCTCAAGATCCTGCAGTAAGCGGGCAATTTCATAGACGGTATACATTTCTCCGGGGGCAAGCAACTCGGCCGGCGTGTAGAAATCACACGGATACAGTCGGTCAAATTCGGATTTATCAAGTGGCATAGTGGCGATTGGCTCGACACCACCATAGATGCGGTGATCGGAGGCAGGACCCCCAGCCCCAATTAAAGCGGACACCAGGGTGACGGTTCAGTGATCGATAGTTAGCATTGGTCCAACCGCGAGACTTTAATAAATCGCTTCCTCACCCCCGGATATCGTGTCTGCAATCGATTCGTGGTTCAAAACCGGGCCGCTGGGCGAGATTGATGCAACGATTGCCACCTGGATGGACCGTTGGGGACAGCCGATCGTTCGCATTGCACTGGGCATTGTGTTTGCGTGGTTTGGTATTCTGAAAATTATCGGGATCAGTCCCGCGCGGGAGTTAGTCACGATGACCGTTCCGCTG
>JBEQBL010000277.1:0-2768 GCA_041639835.1 Salinarchaeum sp. | reverse complement strand
ACCAGTCTTGGGATGGGCGCTATGACAAACAGCATGGCTGATCTGGAGGACGCAGCCGATCTGTTCTGGATCCATGGCGCTAACCCCGGTGAACAGCACCCGATTGCTAACAGTCAGTACTTCCGACAGGCTGTACTGGACGGGGCGACGGTGATTCAGGTTGATCCTCATGCAAACAAGACAACGCGATCGCTTCAGATTGAGGAAACAGACCGTCACATGCATCTCCAGCCCAAGCCAGGGACCGATATCTCCCTGCTTAATGTTGTCATTAAGACAATCTTAGAGCATCATGAGGCCCATCCCGAGGACGGCTGGGTCGATGAGGCGTTTATTGAACAGCGTACCGAGGGCTTTGAGGATCTGACAGCGACACTTGAGGACTTTGATAAGGAAGCGGCTGCGGAGACCTGTGGCGTGTCCGTTGAGGATCTTGAACTGGCAGCTGAAAAGTATGCCAAAGCCGACAATGCGGCGATTTTCACTGGGATGGGGATGTCCCAGCACACAAGCGGCGTTGATAACGTCCAAAACGAAATTAATCTTGCCTTGATCACCGGCAACGTTGGACGCCCAGGGACAGGCGTGAATCCCCTCCGAGGCCAGAATAACGTTCAGGGGACCTGTGATGTCGGTACAATGCCAAATGTGCTGCCGGGATACCAGTTGGTCGATGATGATGCTGCCCGTGAGTCCGTTGAGGATGTTTGGGGCTTTGAGATCCCATCCGAACCAGGACTGACGAACGTCGAAATCTCACATTCCATCGGCGACTCCGTATTTGGTCTCTATGTGATGGGTGAAAATCCCATTATGAGCGAACCTGACGGCAATGCGGCTGAACGTCGCTTCAAGGAGGACTTGGAGTTCATGGTGGTCCAAGATATCTTTATGACCGAAACAGCCGAACTCGCCGATGTTGTCCTCCCGGCAACCACGTGGGCCGAACGTGGTGGCACGGTTACCAACACAGATCGCCGTGTACAGCGGATGCGTGGTGTGCATAAAGTCCATGAAAACACCAAGCATGATCTTGAGATTCTCTGTGAGGTTGGGACCCGGCTGTTCGGCGACGGGTTCGACTTTGATGGTCCTGAGGAGGTCTTTGAGGAACTCCGGCAAGTCTGTCCAATTATGCATGGGATGACTTATGACCGACTTGGCGAAGAAGGAATCCAGTGGCCCTGCTATGAACCAGGTGACGAAGGCGATGCCTACCTCTATGAGGAGGAATTCGAGACCGAGAATGGACTTGGCAAAATTGAAGGCGTCGTCCATCAGGATCCGGCGGAAACCGCCGATGAGGACTACCCACTGGTCCTTACCACCGCCCGGCTTGAAGAGCACTATAATACGGGCAGTATGAGCCGGCGGTCGCCGACACTCTCACGCCAGCATCCTGAGAACTTCGTTGATATCCATCCCAACGATGCCAAACGGTATGGGATTGATGATGGCGACTATGTGACCGTCAAGTCCCGTCGTGGTGAGATTACCGTCCGTGCCGATGTGACTGAGGATATCAAAGAGGGCGTTATCTGGACCACGCCACACTTCGCTGCCGCCTCAGCGAATCGTCTGACCAACGATGTGCTTGATGAACGATCAAAGATTCCCGAGTACAAGGCTGCTGCTGCCGAAATTGAGGTCAATCTCGACTCAACCGGTGACAGCGCGGCCACAGCCGACGACTAGCCCACTCCCTGACTACCGACTCCCAACGACCGACCCAGGCACTGTCACATCAGCCTGGATGGTTGTATCAACGCCATCGGCTGTCTTTTTGATAGCACATTCAACCGCATCAATCACTACGCCGGTCTGATTGGCAAGGGTGATTACCTCACAGATAATCTCAGTGACCGTCTCGATGCTTGTTACCGGGACCGTCAACGACCCCTCGACCCCTGGGTGAGTTGCCCCATCGTTCTGTAGTGGTGCACTTGTAAACTCAACCTCAATGGCGCCAGTAATGGTGCCTCTGTCAATCATCGCATCAAGCCTGGTCATTAGCTCGCCGGTGCCATCATACGCCAGGAGCTGTTGTAGCGGGGGTGTCAGTTGCGTCTGCGGATCGATCGATAGTGCCTGATCCTGTCGGCCGATCGTTGTCTCAACTAACTGTAGGGCTGGCCGTAGAATTGGCCGGGCCTGTGTGACCCCGATGTGTCGAAACAGGGCAACTGGGATCCGGCTACTGAGTAATGACTGTACTGCCGATCGGATATCCGACCCCGTGACTGTGTATTGACTTTCACCAATGGTGGCCGTGATCTCAGTCATGTCATTCCCTATCGCTCGGTATATAATAATACCCGCCCTGTATACGCTGTAGTGACTTGGAGATATCGACCTCCTAACTGCTTGCCATGATGGTATCTACACAGCTTTTGATACGATAACGCAGGAGCAGGAGATAATGACACAGATGAGAGATGGATCTCGTGATCCCCATTGCTCACAGTGCACGGATCAGCAACTGACAGCGCTTTATCATCTAAATATAATGGCAAAGCAGTATGCTGACGCTGCCAATTCCGCATACAATGCTGGAGCAAAACGAAGCGCACGCATCCATAGCCAACGAAAAAAGGCACTATATAGCCTCAAACGGTCTATCCTGGAAGTGTTTATTGATAATGGATGTGCTGACAAGATACGCACTCATGACATTGATGGCCGGACGTACTACTGTGTGTATGTCGACGATTTTTCATTCCATACTCCGGCTTCTGAATGGGACACACCACCACCGGGAGCACCTACAA
>JBEQBL010000276.1:0-2781 GCA_041639835.1 Salinarchaeum sp. | reverse complement strand
CTGTCCTGTCGTCGAAGTCGTTTTGCGCTCACAACCCGATGTGTATGCATGACAAGCACTACCGAACTGGCGACATTTGTCGACGAAGCCTCCATTGCAACACTTAGCGATGACACTCAGCAGGAACTCAAAAAGCGACTGGTAGATACCATTGGCATTGGGATCAACGCGCTTGGACACGATACCGTTGAAACGGTCTATCAGACAGTCATACGGGCAAACGGTGGGACAGAAAGCACACTATGGGGACGAGGGGACACGGCTTCGCCGGTTGGGGCGGCAATGCACAATACAGCCTTAACACGGTATCTTGACTATATGGACTCTTTTCTAGCCCCTGGAGAGACCCCACATCCAAGCGATACCATCGGGGCGTTAGTGGCAACCGGTGAGGCTGTTGATGCAACCGGTGCGGAGTTGTTGACGGCCATCGGAATTGCCTATGAGGTACAGGGAGAACTGGCCTGGAATGCACCAGTTCGGGATAACGGCTGGGATCACGTGACCCATACCATCATTGCTGCCACCTGTGGGGTCGCTAAGTTACTTGAACTTGATCGGGAACGTACGCGCAAGGCCATTGGGATCGCCGGCACGGCACACAATGCGCTTCGTGTGACACGGACAGAGGGGATTAACGAGTGGAAAGGCATCGCCGCAGCAAACGCTGTCCGTAATGCGGTGTATGCTGGCCTCCTCGCCGCGGATGGTATGGATGGTCCGACAAATCTATTCAACGGGCAGAAAGGCTGGAAGCAGGTCATAAGCGGCGAGTTTACCCTCGATCTTGATCCCGGCTGTACACGTGTGCATGATGTCATGACCAAACGATATGTGGCGGAAACGTACGCACAGTCAGCCGTTGAGGGTATTATTGAACTTGCCACGCAAGAGCAACTTGATGGGACGGCCGTCGACGCCGTGCATCTTGACACATTTGCCGGGGCAAAGTTGATCATCGGCGGTGGGGAGGGAGATCGACACACGGTGGCAACGAAGGCACAAGCCGATCACTCACTGCCGTATATGCTTGCCGTGGCATTACTGGACCGGGAACTTGGAAACGAGCAGTACGATCCCGAACGAATCACAGAGTCGGATGTACAACAGCTGTTACAGCAGGTTACTGTTACGGAAGATCCGGCGTTCACCAACCGGTTCGAGACCGGGGAAATGCCCGCACGGGTGAGTATAACACTTACTGACGGGACAACACACGTTATTGAGAAGGACGCGTTTAGCGGGCATCCAACTGCCCCAATGGACTGGGCAGCCATCGAGACCAAATTCCACGAGACAGCCGGCAGTATGACACGCCCACATCGGGCGGAGATTATTGAACTGGTCAAAACACTTGAAACCCATGAGATCACGGATCTCGTCACAAAGCTAGAATAACGGGCACTAAGCACGGGCTGGATCGGACTTGCGTAAACTCTTGCTGTCACCCCACCCTCGGGGGCTTGTTGAGACAAAGAAACATCATCTGTGAGTGTGCGAAACTACACGCTGATCGTCCGGGAGGCTATACGGCTTGATACCTAACCGCATGATGCATTATGCCAGATCGCACCTTTGAGTTTTTACACCACAATCAGCGCGAAGAGAAACCACGCGAAACAGGGATCACCGAGATTCGAGGGCCGTATTATGACCCAATGGGACCACGTGAACTCCGGGATCTGCTTGAGACAATGGGCCAATACGTTGATATCTATAAATTCAGTGGGGGGTCTTTCGCCCTCATGCCCGAGACAGCAGTCACCGAGATAATTGATATCTGTCATGACTATGATGTCAAGGTCTCGACCGGTGGCTATATTGAGAATGTTCTTATCCGGGACAATGACAAGGTCACCCGTTATTTTACCGAGGCTGAACGTCTTGGCTTTGATATCGTTGAACTTTCAAGCGGGTTTCTGGCGATTGGAACCGACGATATGGTTCGGATGACCGAACTTGTCGCCAACGAGTATGCACTTGAGCCAAAACCCGAAATCAACGTACAGTTTGGCGCTGGTGGCGCTACTGACCCGGAGATTCTTGAAGAACAGGGACAGATGAGTCCCGAACAGGCGATTGCGGAAGGGCAGCGACATCTTGAGGCCGGCGCTGAACTACTCATGGTTGAGGCTGAGGGCATCACCGAGGAGGTGACCGAGTGGCGAACCGATGTGGCCTATCAGATTGCCAATGAGCTTGGCATTGAGAACCTGGTGTTTGAGGCGCCCGGTCCAGAGATGTTTGAATGGTATATCAAAAACTTCGGTCCAGAGATTAACCTGTTTGTTGATAATTCGCAGATTGTCGAACTTGAATGCATGCGGTCTGGATTATGGGGCAAAGCAACCACGTGGGGACGGACAGTGACATGGGATGATAGGCAAGTCGACTCATCGTGAACCGCCTCGGGGTCAAGCCCCGAGACTTCCCGTTTCGATGACGCAACTTGCAGGAACCGACGAAGACCGACCTCCGTCGGTTTCCACAGCGGTCGCAGTCTCCACGGGCGTGACTTCGGCCTGTCCCAGACCTAACTCTTGAAGACCGCGAGAAAAAACGTTGTACGACGCATTCGCATCCCTATCGGCCTCAAACCCACAGCTTGGGCAACTGTGTTCTCGCACCCACAACGGCTTCTCCGTTTCCACACTACACTCGGCGCACTCTTTGGTCGTGCCACGCGGATTCACTTGCACGACGTGTGTGCCGCACAGGTCGCCCTTGTACTCCAGCATCTCGATGAACCTGCGCCACGCGGCATCCTGCTTGGTCCGAGCG
>JBEQBL010000275.1:0-2796 GCA_041639835.1 Salinarchaeum sp. | reverse complement strand
TTGTGTGAGTAATATAGCCGGGAAATTCTATAATGATCGGTTGCATGTACGTAACTGATGATTAAATACCACGAGATGCCGAAGGATAACCGGCATTTCGCCCGGTAATTGCCAGTTACAGGCCGCTAGAATGTGAGGAAGTACGGCGAGGATAGTCCCGGGAGGATTCGAACCTCCGTCTCGAGCCCCAGAAGCTCGAAGGATTGGCCACTACCCTACGGGACTACATACGTGTATCTGCAGTGGATGCACTTAGATATATCGTAATCGAACGCCGGGACCGGGAACAGTCGACACGTACTTTCCGTGGGCACATAGAGTATGCAGTATGTACATCGGTCGATTTGTTATCATCGGGCCCGACGTCGCTGCCTACCGTGTCTCCTCGCGATCATTTCCAAACCGGCATATCGTGAATCGAGGAGATACACTCACCGTTGAGCCAACCGCTGAGGCGCCGGCAACCGATAATCCATATGTCGAGTACAACTGCTTGCGTGTTCTTGAGTCGCCACCGGCAGTCGTGCTCGGAAACGGGTCACACGTTGATCCGATCGCGGAGAAACGAGCGCTGGGCTATCCACCCCGAGATGCCCTCGTAGAGCCATTACTTGCATTGGATTATGAGAAAGATGCGTACGATACGCCACGGCTGGCAGGTATAGTTGGCCCCGAAAGTGCGCATATTGGAATTGTGCGTCGCGATGCGGTTATCGTTGAGGCGATTGAAACACCGACATTGGTTGGCACCTATGAGCGGGACCAGCCGGAGTCATTTGCCTTCGAGATGGCAAATGCACAGGCCGCAGCAACGGCGGCGTATGAACTTGAGTTTGAACATCCAGTGTGTGCGGCCGGGGTCATTCGGGAAGGACAGGATTTTGAGATTGCTATCGAGAATGGCCCGGAGGTTAGCGACAGCTCTTAGCTGCCGCTCACACAGCACCAATCCTGACGAGAGGGCAACCAGCCCCGAGTGGAAACAGGAAGCCGCAATGGAATCGCGAACAACATATACGCATGGGTGTGTTACCACGACCGAATGGGGGAGTTCGAACTCGTCGATCAGGAGGCCACCGAAAGCCCCGGTGATGAGTGGACAGATATTGATGTGACAGACACCGCTGCTGATGAAGTCGGTCGGCAGCGAGATCGCGAGTTTGCGGAATTTCGAAAGCGAATCAAAAATACTGAGCAGTTTAAAGTTGAAGACTCGGTCTTCGATGATGCGACCTTTGCGGCCCTGTACCGGCTTGTTCAGCAGGGGACAATCGAAGCTTTTGGCGGGCCAATCTCAACGGGAAAAGAGGCAAACGTCTATCTTGCCTTAGGCGGACAACTCGCTGCCAATCAACTTGAGATACAGGCCCCAGAGATAGCAGTCAAAGTCTATCGCATTACAGCAGCGGAATTTGAGGATATGCAGGCGTATTTAGCCGGCGATCCGCGGTTTGAGGAACTTGGTGATAAGCGGAAAGTCGTGTTGGCGTGGACAAAAAAAGAACACGCAAATCTCGATCGGGCGCGACGGGCTGGCGTTCGGGTGCCCCGTCCGCTTGGTGTTGAGCGTAATGTCTTGGCAATGGAATTTATTGGGACGACCGGCACTCGGGCGCGACGGCTTGCGGAGGTGAGTATTGAAAACCCGGAGACTGCCTATGAGGTTGTCCGCGAGTACATTCGACGATTATACGACGCCGGACTCATTCATGGCGATCTCTCAGAGTACAATATTTTAGTTCATGACGGTGAGTTAGTTGTAATCGATGTCGGGCAGGCGGTTACCGTCCATCATCCAAATGCCGATGATTTCCTTCAGCGTGATTGTGAGAATGTTGCTGCCTTCTTTTCACGGCAGGGGCATGCCGTCACCGGCGAGGAACTGTACACATGGGTTATGGAACATGCCGATCCAACGAGATAGTTCGATGCAGGGCCTTACACGGAGCGCAGCTTGCCCAGCCTGTAAGAGTTAAACGGCCGGTTCACATAGACAATGGTATGCAGCACGTGACGATCCCGCAGGACCGCATTGGCGTGTTGATCGGAGAAGGCGGAGAAACGCTGCGGGAGATCGAACGTCGTGCGGAAGTGCGACTGAATGTTGATTCACAGAATGGAGCTGTCGAAATTGAGCAACAAGCCGACGCCGATCCGGTATTAGCACTCAAAGGCCCAGATATCGTTCGAGCCATCGGTAGAGGATTTGCACCGGCGGATGCATTACGGCTCCTTGACGATGAGATGATGATGTTTGAATTAGTCGATATTGAGGCCGCCGCACGAAACAAAAACGATCTCAAACGGAAGAAGGGGCGTCTGATTGGCGAGGACGGACGAACCCGAGAGCTGATGGAAGAGTTGACCGGTGCCAGCGTCGTGATATATGGGTCAACGCTTGGGACCATTGGACAACCGGAGGCTGTTGAGGCGGTCCGTCGAGCAGCCGAAATGTTACTTGACGGGGCACCACACGGTGCCGTATATTCGTTCCTTGAGGAGAAGCGCAACGAACTCAAACGCCAGGAACTGTCATATCACCGGTTCCCAGGAAACTCCTGACAACACACGCAACACCGCTGACCGCATCAGAACAGACCTGTCCACGGGGGCCGAAAGCTAAAAACAGGTGGCGTTGTTTCAATAAGGTGAACTATTTCGTGGTCAAAAATCACGAGGTCAACGGCGATCGGATCGGCGATATCGTTGATCGACTCCAGCAGGTTCGGGAGACGGCCGATACCCGGGCTACAACGGCCAAGGAAGGGGTATTACTCGACCAGTTAGAGGAAGTGC
>JBEQBL010000274.1:0-2810 GCA_041639835.1 Salinarchaeum sp. | reverse complement strand
ATCCTGTGGGGGAAGGGGGGAAAGAAGACGGTGCCCCTCGCTGCAGCACCCATCCAATATATTGTCACATTTTATATTAAGTCTGGTGTTCGTGATAGATATTTACCTCTGAATGGTTTTGTTTACCCATATATGGTGAAATCTGTTCAATTCTGTCCAGCACTGTTATGCGCGGCGCGGCGCTGAGTCGAAGTTAGCTATCACTCACATTATAGAGTGTTAGCATCAACAAGATCGGCCACTGGCATCATCGATGTGAGTCACAGACGGGGCTGTCAGCGACATCCGTCCAGCAGTGTCACCGACATGGCCTCTCTCAGCCTGAATGATTTCGACTTTATTGAGGGGATCATCCTACCGAATGACAGTGTCTGTTGGGCAACAGCCAGGCCTGATCCACGGGAGTTGATTTTCGCGATCGTTATCGGGGTTGTCGCATCACGGGGAGTCCATGCGTCCTGAAACATCGAACGGTCATTCACCAGGGCATTAACTGCCTCACCAGCCTTGGAGTTGATAAGCGTGTGACCGCTAGTAGGACCGCTGCTTCCGGCAGTCATAATTATAACCATCATATTCCGTCGGTATCGACACACCGAAACACCTCTTTGATGTTGAACATCTTTCGTGTCCTACGGAGGACAGCGTTGCCCTCAGGATCCTTGGCGTGGTACGTCTCCCAAATCGATGCCTGAACGATGGTATCCGTGCTGAGAGTGAGGCCATGGATACCGTTGGTGCTGGATATCGGTGTTGTGTCTTTTCTTTAGATCGCTTCCTGATATAACGCGTTGGCGTGTTTCGTGGGCAGCATCACGGCGTTGGGATTAGTATGTCTACGATCCAGAAGAACAACTGCATGTCAAAGCTACAACTTGGCGGAGCCATCGCAGTACTTGCGGTGGTCGCCAGCTTGATTGGTGCGAAACTCCGCGACTAATCGAATCGTGATGTGTGCGTTGTGGCATCGTATGTCAACAAAACTCACTGGTTTGTCGGTTACGAGTCCGGTCGAGATGGGCTCGCTGTGTGGCTATCATGGTTGTCAGCCGTTGTTTACTGGTACTCCGGTGCAGCAGAAGCCAACGTCAATTCACATACCTCAGTCATGGGACAAGGTCAGTGTTTGTCTCCCCCCGTCGGTAGTATAATAGCTGACGTTACAGTGGAGTATTGCCCTGCCCAATGGGACATGGCGGCTGCATCGTCAGCGAACGGGACAAGAGAGCGGCGACTAGCTAATTGATCCGCTACGGTGACTACTGGAGACGGGTGATGAATCTGTTTCACTGTGTGCACCTGCGCACAATGCCTATCATGCGTCATCAGTATGCACCGATATGCCCTCCCCGGCGTCGTTCCAGACCAAGCGCGGCACGGCGAAGTTCAGCGATACCGCCGTACAGTTCGACGAGTCATTCGCTGGGTATATGCGATCTCTGTACCGGGACTACTGGCGAAGTGAGCTCTGGTGGCACAAGGCAGTTGCCGTCGGCTATGTGCTGGCCGTCCTCGGGGGGATTTGGTGGGCCGTGCGTACACTCCAGCGTGGTGCCGGAGTGGCCATAGCCCTGGTTGGTGGGGCTGTCGGCGTACTGTGGATTGTTGATTACATACGCGGGTTTCGATCACGCGATCGTATCCCACTGGAGGCCATTGAGGACGTGTCATTCACCCGGGGCAACACGGGGTTAACACGTCCCCGAATTATCATCACCTATACCGACGGTGATGCCACTCACAAACGTCGGGTAAACCTTCCGTCATTGTATACAGCCACCGGCGAGGTAGCATATGAGCAGGCCCAAGCAGCGTTTGCAAAGCGGGGATTCTGACACGTGTACTCATGTAAGGAAAATCATCATGTTTGGGACGCATGCCCCTACCGGTAGCTGTACAGCCAAAACCCACGTTGCAGGATAACCAGCGGCTATTGACCTCCTCTCCGCCCTGAAGGGCGAGGATTCCTCCGTGGATAATCCCGGTTGGATCACCCCGGCTGTGAACTTGCGGGTTCGCTGATGCACCTTCGGCCCTCAAACTCATGATATTTCAAATAACACAAATTTTGGAATTACAACTTGGGTACGCTGCATGGTTTGTAGCATGTCATTTCGGTTTTATCCCCGCGCTAAAGCGCGAGGCTTTCGCCTTGAATTATTTCGTAAGACAATGCCAACCACTGCTGTCCCCCGTGTATCATTCACTACTAATTGATGAGTCCCCACACGAATACCAGTGTTGGCGCTCGTAGGATGCCAGCAGCTGTGACAGGTACTGACTTCTCTCACGAATAAAGTCGTGGGGTTCGACCGCCACAGACGGTCAGGGCCCGTCACAGACAGGCATCCCCACGCGGGAGTTTCCCGATCGGATGCTGGGATTCTAGGCCGAGCCAGTACGGCCCCCGACTCGGACAGCGGCTTTGGTGGGCTTGCCTGAGACTCGGTATCTGACAGTGCATAAAAGATTCTAGGCGGCGGTGCAAAAGTCTTCACACGCTCTAAGCCGCCCGTCTTTGGTTGTTAACAGTTGTTGGTAATACGATTTCTTTATTCAGTGTGGGGCGTGCAACAAGGCCGTCCCACGTATAATTACATGCCCTCTGTTGAATAAAATTATCGTGTTTTCAACCACTGTTAAGTAAGGCAGGGCTCGCTCTGCTGTAGACCGCTATTCACCTCGAAACTGAGTAGAGCTTATACGAGTGGAGTAGGCGAAATCCGCCGAGTTAGGTCTTGAGAACCATTCCGCACCATCGGAAAAAGATACTAATAAAGCTTATGAGAGTCATCCGCACGGCTGAAGCC
>JBEQBL010000273.1:0-2817 GCA_041639835.1 Salinarchaeum sp. | reverse complement strand
ACGAAAAACAGGGGCCTTATTCCGAGCAGCAGCGGAACTTGGCGCGTTAGCTGCAGACACAGCACCAGAGA
Organism: Salinarchaeum sp.; assembly: GCA_041639835.1. Lineage (GTDB taxonomy): Archaea > Halobacteriota > Halobacteria > Halobacteriales > Salinarchaeaceae > CAZFMU01. The sequence goes on along the minus strand of JBEQBL010000273.1, from coordinate 2,746 downwards.
CACGGCAGTTGTTCGGGGAGTATGCCGAACAGCTGGGAATCGCCTTCCAGATGCGGGATGACATCCTTGATGTCAACGGCGCAACCGAGACGTTGGGAAAGCCGGCCGGCCATGATACCGTAGTCGATCGGCCATCAATCGTTCACGATACTGAGCTTTCGGTCGCGGAGGCAGAGGATGAAGCTCAGTCTCATATTGAGAACGCGCTGGCAGCACTTGATCGGATCGAGACACCAGCATCCGAAGCGCACGAACACCTCCGGGAGCTGGCCGAATTTGTTGTGACACGACATCGGTAGGCTGATGTGCTGCTCGCCGGGACAGGGCGGCTTAACTACGTGGGCGACAACAGTCAAATATGAACGAACTCGCAGGTCGTTCGGTCGCCATCGTTGGATCGGGTGTTGGTGGCCTGTCGGCGGCCGCATATCTTGCTGATGCGGGAGCTGATGTCACAGTCCTTGAACAGAACGAACAGCTCGGCGGGCGTCTCAGTCGGCTCTATCGCGATGGGTTTACCTTCGACATGGGTCCCTCGTGGTATCTCATGCCTGACGTATTCGAGCGGTTTTTCAATGATTTTGGATACACGACAGAAGATTTCTATGAGCTAACTCATCTTGATCCACATTACACGGTGTTTTTCGAGGATGGCGATAAAGTTGAGATCCCGACTAACCCGGATGAAGCCCGTGGCATCTTCGAGTACTACGAAGACGGCGCTGGCGATGCGCTGCAATCGTATCTTGAGGAATCTGAACGGACCTACGAGATCGGGATGGAAGAGTTCGTGTATAAGGACCGATCGCGACTGCGTGATTGGATCGATCCGGGACTCATCAAAGCGCGGGATTTGACGATTCGGGGCACGATGCAAGAGCACGTTGAGACATACTTCGATCACCCAAAACTCCAGCAGTTGATGCAGTATACGCTGATTTTCCTCGGTGGCTCACCGACGAACACACCAGCACTATACAACCTAATGAGCCACGTCGATTTCAACCTCGGGGTGTGGTATCCGGAAGGAGGGCTTGGAGCAGTGGTCGACGCGTTGGTGACACTGGGTGATGAGTTAGGCGTCGACTATCATGTCAATGCGGAAGTGACCGAAATCAAAGGCCGGCGGGGCGGATTTATGCTTGAGACGACACGACCGAGCCGCGATCACCGATCACCGATCGCCGAGGCACCAAAAAATGCACCACCGCAGGTCAGCTTAGCTCACGACGGGGTGCCGACACAGCAGCATCAACAGCCAGCAGCGGTCGATGGTGGTACAACAACAGGTGTGCCGGCTGACATCGTGATCGGAAATGCCAACCTCGCGCACATCGACCAGGACCTCTTACCGCCTGAAAAACGTGCGTATGGTGCGGACTACTGGGAATCACGGACCTATGCACCATCGGCGTTTATGCTCTATCTTGGCGTTGAGGGAGACCTCGAAAATCTAGATCACCATACCCTACTGTTGCCTGAGGACTGGCAGCCGCACTTCGATGCAATCTTTGAGGACCCATCGTGGCCGGACAATCCATCCGCGTATCTGTGTGTTCCCTCGAAGACGGATTCGACCGTTGCCCCTGATGGACATCACGCAGTTGTTGCATTGGTGCCGATTGCCCCAGGCCTTGCGGAAAGCGACGAACAGCGGGCGCAGTTCCGAGAGAAGATCTTGGATCTGATCGCTGAGTATACTGGCGAAGACTTACGGGACCGGATTGTCGTTGAGGAGTCGTTCGGCGTGTCTGGGTTTGCTGGTCGCTATCACAGTTATGCAGGCAGCGCGCTTGGACTTGCTCACACGCTGATGCAGACAGCCGTTTTCCGGCCGAGTCATCGCTATCCAGGAGTTGACGGCCTCTATGCGGTCGGGGCCTCAACGAACCCAGGTATCGGTGTCCCAATGACGATGATCGGCGGCGAAATCGTCGCGGATAAGATCATCAAAGACGCCAATTAATCGTACGGACCGATGGAACGGGCGTCATATCTCCTCAAACTCTCTCGACCACGGTTTTGGCTCTATCTTGCCGGCCCAATCGTTGTTGCAGTTGCATATGCAGCGACAGGCCCAGGCGAGTTGATCACGCTGCCAACAGTCGCACTGTTTCTGTATTTCGTGGGGCCAGCAAATATCTACTTATACGGTATCAATGATCTGTTTGACGCAGATATCGATACTGAAAACCCCAAGAAAGAACAAAAAGAAGTTCGGTATACTGGCCAGGGATTTGTGCCGATTATCGTCATCGGCTCCGGGCTGTTGCTGTTTGCACTGTTCCCGCTTGTCGATCCTGCAGCGTGGCCATGGCTACTCTTGTATGGACTGTTGGCAACCGAATATAGTGCACCACCCTTTCGGTTCAAAACAACGCCATTCCTGGATTCGATCTCAAATGGACTGTATATTCTGCCTGGCGCAGCAGCGTACGTGACCGTTGCCGGAAGCCAGCCACCATTGGTAACGGTTATCGGCGCGTGGCTGTGGGCGATGGCGATGCATACGTTCTCTGCGATCCCGGATATCGAGCCGGATCGACGGGCTGGGATCGAGACGACCGCGACCGTTCTTGGGAAGTCAAAGACCTATCTCTACTGTATCGGCGTGTGGGGCCTGGCAGCACTAGCATTTGCTGGATACGATCTGAAGGCCGGTCTTGTGATCGGGACGTATGCGGTATTGACTGCTGGTGTGATGAGTTCCGAGATTGCTGTCGACAGGGCATACTGGTGGTTTCCC
>JBEQBL010000272.1:0-2839 GCA_041639835.1 Salinarchaeum sp. | reverse complement strand
GCCCTCCGCGAAGATACCGTCAATCCGTGCTGTCTGTGGCAGTGGCTGCAGTTCATCGGCCAGATGGGTGACAAAGGTCCCCACAGCATCGCGATCCACGGTCAACTGGACCAGTCCATGGAGTAAGTCCGCTGCCCGTCCTGGTTCGGTGATTGCCTCAAACTCATCAACAAGCATAAGCGTCCGATCACCGGTCGCCAGCGGTGGCACAATCGACTGTAATGTCGATTCGAGTACTCCAGCATTGAAACTGGCATGCCGGCGGTGAAACACCAGCCGATCAAACGGTGAGATCACTGCGGTTTGTGCTGGCACCGGCAGCCCCATATGCGCTAGAATGGTCACCTGACACAGCGTCTCAAGCAATGTTGTCTTACCACCACTGTTCGCGCCGGTTAATACCGCGACCCGGTCATCCGATGGCGCTGCGATATCGATATCATGATTACCAATAGCGTATGAGATGGGCTGTACTGCCTCCCCGGCCTCAAGTAAGCCAAGATTTCGGGCGTTGGCAACAGCGACCGTCTGTGCATCCGAGGTATCAACATATGTTGGCGGTGTGAGGTTGTATGCCTCCGCAAAGCGTGCCAGCGAGAGGTCCCTGGCAACGGTTTCAATGGCTGTCTGTGCCTGTTTAACATCGTCTTCAACTGCTTGGATATCCGCCTCTAGCGTTTCTCGAACCGTCTGCTGTCGCTGCTCAATCGCCGTTGCCAGTGTCTGTCGCAGTGCCCGAAGTGTTTCATCGACAAAACTGGTTGCATCCATCGCCTCAGCAGGCATGGCCTCCCGGACTCTGGCGGGATCGATCGCCGTTTCTGTTCGTAAATGCTCGACAACCGCCTCCCTGAACCCGGTTGTGTCACGAACCCCAGCCGATCGTAACTCATTGACCAGGGTGCTAGCGTCGGCTTCAAGATCCTGTACGGTACGATACGCTGTGCGAAGGCGATCCAACTCCTCATCGGCGCCATCGATAACCTGCTGATCATCCAATGCGGCCAGTGCTGTGGCAGCATCACGCAGGCCATCCGGATTAAGAGCACCAATCGGCTCGAAGACTCCATCTGTTGCCCCAGCCTCGTGTAAGGCCAGCACCGCTTTGACAGCCGCAAGATCGCTATTTTCACCGGTCTCATACGTCTCAAAGGCATCAAGGACCGCCTCACGGGTCGGCGCTGTCAATGTTTGCCAACTGTGACGTGCCTGCTGGACAGCCCCGAGACGCTCTTGCATTGCATCGAGATCCGCCAGTGGTGTTAGTGTCCGGATTCGTGCGGCAGTCCCATCGTTAACCGCGTGTTCGGCGGCAATCTCAAGTAACTCCTTGTACACGGCTCTGGCATCGCGGGTTGCAAGCAGTTCCATGCCGGCGTTGCTCTGGGCCCGACGCAAGATCCGTGTTGCCCGCCCTTGGCTAACCCCGGCATCAACAAGTGTGCGTAAATCGCCGGACTCAATCGCCTTCACAGCTGCCTCGGTGCCAAGTGATGACTCCAATGTCGCCCGTGTTTTCGGACCGATCCCCCAGTACTCCTCAAGTTCCATACGCGGCATATGCCCCGGGATTTTTATAATAGTGTAAGATGATCGGCGCGGCCCTAACCAACGGCGGCAGTATCAGCCCCAACCGTTAGCTGGGTAAATGGGCTCCTGTTCGATATCATACGATCGGTGATGCATGTTCAAGCGTCTCCTCCTTGTCGACCGTTTGTCTCCCTACTCTCAGACGCTGAGGTGATTCGACGATGACGTGGCGGCTTATTCCACGCGGGAGTTTTGATGCCTATACCAACATGGCTATTGACGAGGTCCTCCAGCAGCGTATTGCCAATGGCGCTGATCCGGTTATCCGGCTGTATCGGTGGCATCCCTCGGCGGTGAGTATTGGCTATTTCCAGCGCCTGACCGAGGAGGTTGATGTTGATACCTGCGAGGCCCAGGGCATTGATTATGTGCGGCGCCGCACCGGTGGTGGGGCTGTCTATCACGATTACCAGGGAGAGTTGACCTACTCCGTCCTTGCTGATGAGACGTATTTTCCCTCGAGTATCGTTGATAGCTATGAGGAAATCTGTGGCTGGGTGATTGATGCGCTTTCACAGTTGGGTATCGACGCCACGTTTGCGCCAATCAATGATATTGAGGTTGACGGCCGGAAACTTTCCGGGAATGCTCAGACCCGGCGCGATGGGGTGTTACTGCAACATGGGACCATTCTGTACGATCTCAATCCCGAGACGATGTTTTCAGCCCTGCAGGTCGACGCTGAGAAAATCTCCGATAAGATGATTGAGCAGGCCCATCAGCGCGTCAATACCGTTGCGTCACTCACCGATCACTCCCGTGAAGACCTCCGACAGGCGATGATCGAGAGTTTCACTGCGGGCAAGGAGTATCGTGAAGATGATTATCGCGAGGCCGAACTTGACGCTGCAAGAGCTCTTGCCACGGAGAAATATCAGACTGAAGAGTGGAATTTTAGCCGATAGCGGTTAGTGAGACCCAAGTTCCGTTGGTGTAACGCCCTCATCAAGCGCATTCTCAACGAAAAACTCCCCGGCTCGGTAGGAGGACCGTACCGTCGGGCCCGAGGCAACATATCGAAAGCCCTTCCGCTCACCCACTTCGCGATACGTATCGAACTGATCAGGATCAATATATTCCTCAACTGCCGGATGGGCTGTCGATGGACGGAGATACTGTCCTAAGGTTAGAATGTCAACGGCCGCCCCGCGAAGGTCGTCCATTGCCTGCTTGATTTCCGCTTCTGTTTCCCCAAAGCCAAGCATAATCGAACTCTTGGTGAAAATTTCACCATCAGAGAATTTTTTCA
>JBEQBL010000271.1:0-2850 GCA_041639835.1 Salinarchaeum sp. | reverse complement strand
AATTAGAAACGGTTTTGTATTACACGATCAATATTATGTCCCTGTATGCGTCAGTTCAAGGACAGCCGAGTCAGTTGCTACCAAGCACAAGCGCGGTCAACTATTACCGGGGGGGTCAACCGATGATTGGAAACTTACTGAAGGCGGTAAAGCAAAATCTCATCTATGTCGTCTTGGGGTCGCTGTTAGCCGGGCTTATTGCCGGTCAGTTTGTTGGTGACGGAACACGGGAGATACTAAAACTGGCAGTTGTTCCGGCGCTGTTTGTGATGATCTATCCGATGATGATCAACCTGGATATGCGCGAGGTCATGCGTGTCCGGCAGCATTTCCGGGCCATCCTGCTAAGTTTAGTTGTTAACTTTGTCGTTGTTCCGATAATCGCCGTCGGACTGACAGCCGTGTTTTTCCCCGACAGTCCGTACTATGCGATTGGACTATATCTGATTGCGCTGATTCCAACCTCAGGAATGACCGCTGCCTGGACCGGACTAGCAGGTGGGGATCTCGAGAATGCGCTTGTCGCTATCGCGGTGAATCTAATCGCAGCCGTCTTTATTCTGCCATTGTATTTGTCTGTGCTTGTCGGTGGATCGATTACCTTCGATCCAACAGCACTGTATCAACAGCTAGCAATTGTTGTTGTGGCTCCGATGATCGCCGGGAACCTGACGCGCCGATGGCTTTTAACCCGGTATGACAAGTCGGGATTCAAGCAGTTAAAGCCAAAGTTTGGCGGGATTAGCTCTGTGGGGGTCATGCTGATTGTCTTTATTGCGATGGCTATGCGGTCACAAAGCATTCTGGCAGAGCCACTCAACTCAGCGCTTACGATCGTGCCACTGGTGTTATTTTACGCGATAGTGTTGGGTGTGGGATCGATCATTGGTCGGACATTCCTGCGTACTGAGCAGTCAGTGGCACTTGTGTATGCCACCAGCATGCGGAACCTTTCAATTGCACTTGCGATTGCCGCTGCACCTGGGTTTCCACCAACGGAGGCGGTGTTACCGATTGCACTTGCCTATCTACTACAGCCGCCACTTGGAGCCGTCTATATGCATTATCGCCGCGATGTGGTTGATGAAAACCGGAGTCTCAGCGAATTTGTCCGGTCCCTCCGGTCGACATAGCTGATAGCATCCGCCTCGCAAGCTGTTGTCCCGCCGCTTTGGTACTCAGGTACTGGCGAAAATAAATCCCCGATAGACACGCCTCCATCGGCCATGCTGAAGCGCCGTCAGGTACGGAACTAAGCTTGCGGAGTCGTGTGCGTGTGGCCGACAACAACCGATCCAATTCGGTCAATCGGGACACGAAGATCGCGATCAGTCGTGTCTACAACGACGGTATCATCGGTGATGGTCGTGTCATGACGTCGAAGCCACACCGCCTGGCCATGAGGGCCAATGCGAACACGGACAGCCCCGTGTGTCTCAAGAAGCGATCGAAGTCGAGCAGGATCCATTGGTATAGCTGTGACGGCAGTAGTCAGAGACAATTAGTCGTCGAGGTCGTAGTCCTCAATTGAGTGGTAATGATACCACGAGGCAGCGACACGTTCCGGGTCGAACTGGAGTTGCCCATCAGCCAGCTCAACGGTCACAAGATCCGACTGGATCTCGGTATCATGGATATGAAGCTCAATTGGCTCCTCAAGTTCCTCGACTTTCACCATTAACTCACCATTCGCCTCAAGCTGTGACTGGAGATCTGCGGCGTCCATAGGATATCCATATGAAGATGGGACTGTCAACAGCAAAAATGTACTGATACTACACAACCGCGGCGTGATCAGCGTCGGCGAGCACGAAGAACGATCCACGAACCAGTGTCATGCCCTGGAGATGGAGATTCGACGGTGTTAACGGCCTCCTCAACCGGCTGGGTAAGCGTCTGAACACTGGTGATACCCGCAAAGCCAGCAGATTCGAGATGCTCGGTGACCATCTCGGTAGTACGCCAAGTTGCTTGTGAGGCCATCGCAAGTGGGTATGGCCGCTCCCAGGAGAGGTCAGCGGGATAGTGACCACGTGCAATGGCCTTGTCGTATAATTGTGCAAAGCCACGGTCAGCATGGAGAAAGGCAACAACAACGGTTCCACCGGGGGAGACAATACGGGCCAGTTCGCGGAACACAGTCGCCGGATCATCAACGTATCCGATGACCCCCAGTAACAATGCAAGGTCAGCAGCATCATCTGCAAGCGGGATGTCCTCTGCGGTGCCAGCCTCAACCGAGAGACCGCGATCACGGGCTCGCGTGGCCATTGGCTCCGACGGTTCGACACCGTGTTCGATGCCCAATCGATCCGAAAAAAGGCCGGTTCCACAGCCAATTTCAACAGCATGCGCCCAGTTGTCAGGTAACTGTGCCTCGATGGCCCGCGCTTCGGATTCAAACAGCGGTTCGTTATCCTGGAACCACTGGTCGTACTCCTTGGCAGCCGTGATTTCTGACATAATAGTTAGTTATACCACTAAGTAATAAGTATTGCGCGACACGCATAGGCCCACTAATAACAAGATACTCGTGCCAACAGACGGCAGTGATATTTCAAAGCGGGCGGTGAAACATGCCGGGTATCTCGCAAATCAGTGTAACTCACAGCTGCATGGGTTGTTTGTCACCGACAGCGGAGGGGCTGAAAGCGTTGGGGGCACATATCCGCCAACAATAGCGGAACTTGAGGATATCGGAGCCGAGGCAACAGCCGACGTTGAGAAGATTGGCGATGAACTTGACGTGCCGGTGACAACCGAGATCGTCTCCGGGCGGGGCTCATGATGAGATTGTCACGAAAGCGCGACCACTGCCGAGATGCGGCGGTGAAACACGTTGCTGAGTGG
>JBEQBL010000270.1:0-2870 GCA_041639835.1 Salinarchaeum sp. | reverse complement strand
TTCATCGGTTGTTTCCTCTTCTGTCTCCTTGCGCGTCCAGTCGTGTGCGTCGCGATGGTGGCACATGCTACACAGGGACACAGAATTACGGATTATTAACTGCTCCGGCCGCGGCGATTCACGATATGTTCCAGCCGCCCACTTGCCACACATGCGCAGAGTTCAGGCGTATAACGCTCAAGAAAGTGATCGGGTATCAGATTATGCGTCGGGAGGATGGATGCAGTCGTATGCTGCCGCAATTGGATACTGCCATCCACGCCCCAGTGCCTTCTGTGTAATACGGAGGGGTGGTGGAGTCTGGCGGCGCTTAAACTCAGAGCGTGTAACACGTGGAATCGACTGGTTGACTGCCTGCTTGCCATGTTGGTCAACAAGCATCCCATATGCCACTCCCTGTTCAATATAGTCCCTAAGAACAGGATCTAACGCATCATACGGTGGCAGCTCATCCGTATCGGCTTGGGCCTCGCGAAGCTCCGCCGTTGGAGCCTTCTCAATAACCGACTGTGGAATCGGCGATGGTGCGGTGGCCGCCTCCGGTGGATCATCATTTATCGAGGCGGCGATCTGATACACGAGGTGCTTATAGCAGTCACCAAGCGGTGCCAGGCCACCGACGGTGTCTCCATACAGGGTACAGTATCCAACCGCCCCCTCACTTTTGTTATCAGGCGTTAATACCAGCGCATTTAGCTCATTAGCAAGGCTCATCAGGAAATCTCCACGGACACGGGCTTGAAGATTCTCAAGGGTGACACCAGTTGGTGCTGTTGCATGGGTTGCAAGGTGCGATTGTATAGCCTGTACGGCGTCTGCAATCGGGATTACATCAAAGGCAAGCCCCAGGTTGGTTGCGACAGATCGGGCATCGGCAATACTTTGCTGGCTGGTCACAGCACTGGGAAGAGAGACACCATAGACATGAGCAATCTGTGGAGCCTGCACAGCCAACGCAGCTACAACTGAGGAGTCAATGCCCCCAGACAGTCCGATCACCGCCCGTTCAAAGCCGGTCTTGCTGAAGTAGTCACTAAGCCCAAGACTCAATGCGGCCCGGGCTTGCTCAGCCTGGGATTGCGTGGGCATCGCGGCTGATGTTTCCGTTGGGAGCGAGATGACAGTTGTCGCGGAGGTAAATCCAGGTAGTTGTGCTGCTAGCTGGCCGTCAGCAGCAACAAGCGAGTGACCGTCGAAGATCAATTCGTCGTTACCGCCGACCTGGTTAACAAAGAGAACAGGACAGTCAGTTGCTCTCGCATGAGCGATAAACCGGTGCGTGCGACGAGTTGGCTTGTCAATACTGAATGGACTCGCCGAAAGGGTGACGATGACATCTGCACCACGGTCGGCAGTCTCCGCCAGTGGATTCGTATCGTGTTGATGTCGACCAGCGACAACCACATCGTGCCATGCGTCCTCGCAGATGGTGAGTCCAACACGGACTCCATCAACCGAAATGATAACCGGTTCGGCTCCGGCTCGAAAGTACCGGGCCTCGTCAAACACATCGTACGTTGGTAAGAGGCGTTTCGTGTACGTGTCAGCTTGTTGACCGTCACGAAGGAGAATAGCACTGTTGTACAACTGTGGTCCATGTGTGCCGCTTGCTTCCGTGGCTGTTCCAACAACAAGGGGCGGGCTGTCTTGTGTCTGGGTTGCAAGCGTTGTAAGGGCGTTTTCTGCGGCAGTAAGAAGATCAGTGTGATGGAGCAGATCGCGAGGTGGATAGCCCAGCAGTGACAACTCGGGGGTGACGACAAGGTCAGCTCCCGCGTCTACCGCATCGGTATATGCTGCTGCAATCTGTTTGCGATTGCCGGAGACATCCCCAACGGTCGGATTAAGTTGCACAATGCCAATGCGTATCGACTGAGACATTTAATATGGTCAGGCATACACACTCAACGAATATAACCGGCTGGATATTCGGCTTGTTGTCGTATAATATGAAAAATAGTCATGACGCCGGGGCAACTGACGAATAATTTGCCAGTCACACGGTCAATGATCAGTTTGTATACAGTGTGCCGACGTGCAGGACGCCAATGTCAAACATTGTTAGCGGTATCAAGTGTCGGTTTCCTTCGGTAGGACAATCGAGCAACAGATACTGACTCGCATTATCCTGAAGGCTGTGATCTTTCGAACGACATCACGGATGGGTTTATGTACGGACAAGTGTGTCATTACGGTATGCGACTAGGGGTACTGCTTGGGGCCATACTCATTACTGCGGTTGTTGTTGGCGGAGCAACACCGGTTCAGGCACAGACCTCCCCTGACAATGTGACCTTGCAGTGTGAGCAAACTGCGACGCCGGTCAACATTGCGGAGGCTGTATCACTCTACGAACAAAATACCGATGCAATTCCGGGCGTTGTTAAGCCGCTGCTTGCCTCAAATACAACAAAATTATCGATTGCGGGGGCTGAGCAGCAGTTTTACACGATTGAGACGAGCGACTCACTACAAATTACGGATATTCGGGTCGGTGAGCCATCAACGTACGATGTGACCGTACGGACTGACCGGGAGACGGCATGTGCGTTAGCAACAGCCGAACAACCGGTCGGAGTTTTCCAAGAAGCATACAGCAACGGCGAGATCCAGGTAGAGGGAAATGGAGTTATTAACAGTGCTCGCGTCACTGCTGCGAAGACGGCTGCTGATATTGCCGATCGACTTCAGGGACTGTTCTCCTGAGGATGTGAGCGGGCATTTCCCCTGAGTGACGGTGGCAAAAGCCAACGCTCGATCGGGACAACCGTAGTAACACACCGGCTGGTCTTGTGACTGTGGTGAACCGCCTCGGGGTCAAGCCCCGAGGCATTAGTGGTTAGGGAAAGTTATGGAGGTGGCGTCTGATA
>JBEQBL010000269.1:1195-2872 GCA_041639835.1 Salinarchaeum sp. | reverse complement strand
TCCTGTTTGCCGGCCATTGGCGGCCCAGAGATCAAGAGATTTGATCCAGGCTCGATATCCGTGTCCGGCAGTACGTCGCCAAGGTCATACATAACTCCATCTTCTGCGCCGTTATCGCCGGCGTCCGTTGTCTTTTATTATGTTCCAATACGATCCATATAGTGCTTTTGATCGTCTGAATCGCCGTTTTAGCTGTTGTGTCGGGATCTCGACGACGGCGTTGGGGTGACTGTCATGTCAGCGCTGCCCATTGCCGACCATCACCTCCCTATTTCCATCTTGTCCCCGATGGACTCCGCCGCAGCCGGCATTCGGACCTTGCCCGCGGCCTGGCCGTCAGTCGGTGGCGTCGAGTCGCTGCCCCATTGCCCGAGCGATTGCCAGGAAAAACCCGATACCCTGCTTGACATCCTCATCACGTAAGGCGCCCATGAGTCCAGTCATCCCAACCGGCTCCGGATCGCTTTCGGCCGCATCCCCAAGGGCCTCAATCAGCGTCAGGGTCCCCGTTCGTGCCGATGGCTTGGAGGCGGCATCGGCCACCTCACCAAGTGAACTGGCCGTTGAGCCAAGTGACATGACTAGTTCGTCATCCATCGCGTCGGATAGTAACGACAGCCCGTGCACAACCCCCAGAAGTGTTTCTAAATCACCCGTTGACTCAAGCTGGGTCAGTCCATCAAGCGCATTGGCCACGGCATCGGCATTGTCTCCAATGGCCTGTGCCAGTTGCTGGCGGTCATCCGGACTCAATGCCGCAGTTGGACTTGTTGCCCCCGTTGTCGGGGCGGGCTCGGTTCCCCCATCGGTCATCGCATTGATAAACTGTTCCTCAACTCCCAGTTGCTCGATCAGTGCGGCGGTATCCTCCGGGTTTGCCGCAACGGCCTCACGGACTGCCGTGTCGACATCGTCGGAATTGGGTGTGGATGATTCAGCCATATCTATATCTTAGATAAGCCCCCGGGCGGTCAGCCAGTAAGACTCATTGTATGACAGTTTCGCGTAATGCACCACGCGTGATGGATCCCGAATCGGTGGCGCACTATCATAGTCAAACTCAAGATAGGTCGCCTCATCAAGTCCTGCCTCAACAAAACATAGGGTCTTTCCGTCGTATCGGGCGGTGGGAATCTGTCCCTGTAGTTCCGATGCCAGTCGATCGGCAACAACGCCGGCTTGGTAATGTGCCGCGCTGCCGGCCTTGCTTGTTGGCACATCCGTTGCATCACCGAGAGCATAGATATCGGTTCCGTGGACCGCCTCAAGGGTATACTGGTCGACCTCAATCCATTCATCCCCAAGTGGACTATGCCGAATCAGTTCACTGCCGGAGTGTGGTGGAATCCCGACCAGTAGGTCATGCTCAAGTCGTCGTCCATCGGCCGCCCGTACCGTATTGGGGCCGACAGTTTCAACCTCAAAGCCAGTCTCAAGATTGATATCTCGCTGCTCGAACGTGGGCCGCACCCAGTCAGCTAACGTTGAGACTGCGTGTGCATCATCAATGGGATAGGTATAGGTAATCTCGACGTCATCTCGCAGCCCTCGCTGGGAGAGCCAGTCATCGGCAATCAGGACAAACTCCACTGGCGCTGCCGGACACATATGCGGGACCCCAATGGTACTGAGCACTAATTCCCCCTCGTTGAAGGTTGCCAGTTCCTGCTGTAGATG
>JBEQBL010000269.1:0-1185 GCA_041639835.1 Salinarchaeum sp. | reverse complement strand
TGTAAAAATGCTCGCCGTATTCATCAAAGCCGTCAATCCGTGGTTCCTGAATGGTCGCGCCGGTGGCAACGACAAGTTTGTCATACTCAACTGGCGCCGCCTGATCGGCACACTGAATACGGTGGGCGTCGGGCTCAATTTTCGTCACCCGATCAACCATGAGATCTATATGATCATCAAGCACCTCCTGATGTGGACGATAACTCTCATCGACTTCCTTTCGATTGAATGCGACATACAGCCACATCGGCTTGTACACGTGCTGTGGTGAGTCCGTCACCATCGTGATCTCGACATTGCCGGCCTCAATTTCGCCGTGGAGCTTTTCGGCCACCCGATTGGCAACGACCGTGCCACCGGTGCCGCCGCCGACGATCACAACGCGTGCAGGTGACGTCTCGGCACTCATCGGCGCTCACCTCGTGGCTGTTGGACTACCGCACTGGCTGCCAGCATCATTCGGCTGAACCTGAAAAAGGAGGGTATACAATCCAAGGTAACCCATGGCATGGACATTCATATCCATGTCTGACACTTAGTATTTGGTCTTCCGGATATTTCGATAATTGAGTACCCTACCCGAACCGCGCACCACGAAACACAACGAATGTCAAAATGGCCCCTGACTTCCGGGAGCAACACTCTTGAATTCCCCCGGTGAATGTATGGCATCAATGCCCACAACACGGGATCAGTCACTGTATGAGCAGCAAGCCGATCTCTGTGCGATTTTTTCAAACCCTCGGCGGCTCATGTTGCTTGAGCAACTCAAAGACGGGAGGGAACACGCGGTTTCCGATCTGCAGGCCGCCACTGGGATTCCCCAATCAACGGTCTCACGACATCTCCAGCGCATGCGCGATCAGGGAGTCGTCTGTAAGCGCAATGACGGCGTGCACAGCTATTATACGCTGACTGACGATCGCATTGCTGAGGGAATTACACTTATGCGAAATGTTCTCCTTGACCAGCTTGATCGTGAGGAACAACTTGTCTCCCCGCAATGAGCGTCTTCTAGATGGCGTGAGTGTCGCGGTCTGAATCAGCACGTTTAATGTGTCCGATCATCGTTTCTGCAATAGGGCGCTTAGCTCAGTTTGGACAGAGTGCTTGGCTTCGGACCAAGTTGTCGCGGGTTCAAATCCTGCAGCGCCCATCATTCTGCGTGACGGGCAACATTTGGAA
>JBEQBL010000268.1:0-2887 GCA_041639835.1 Salinarchaeum sp. | reverse complement strand
GACCGATACCGTTCAGGAGGTGTGGTCACTGGCTGGCCGCGAGGCAATCGCCACGCGGACACAGACATTGATTGACGATGCCACCGAGGAAGTGGTGTTCGTTGTTGGAGATGAAAGCGCCATGACCAATGGGATCGTTCAGTCACTCCAAGCGGCAACACAGCGTGATGCGGACGTCCTCATCGGCGTCAGTGGTGACACACTCAAGCAGACCGTCACTGACACACTGCCAAACGCGAAGGTCTTTGCATCCGGTCTTGAATGGCTCCGTGGCCCAGACCAAGATGAGGCGATCATCATTTCGCGACTTCTCTTGGCCGATCGATCCGCTATTCTCGTCAGCTCGTTTAACTCGACACCATCAATGGATCACCAACAGGAACAGGCGATCTTTGGTGAGGGCTTCGAGAACGGGCTTGTTACCGTTGGCCGGCGGCTCATGGCAACCGGGTTAGCCAGCGGTGCAGATCCGGGTATTTAGCTAATTGCAGGCGCTAAGCCTCGTTCTCAAGGAGCGAGTAGGCAGGGGTAGTTCACACAAATAACCTGTCTCGGGGGCAACTCCTGGGAGCATCTCACAGACTGTGTTAGCACCTCAACAGCTGGGAGTGGACTGTCCCCGGGTCACGCCTCGAGGCACTCGGCCTCCTTTTTCTGTAAAATAAGACTCCACTGGACACCATGGTGCCAACCGGCTGTATCGTTTCCCGACACTACGAATCGCTGCTTGCTACGTGCTTTGCCGGTTTGGATCGTCTGCCCCAGCCCAAACGACTCTGCCGGCATGGCAACAGTGCTGACCAACGGTCAGTTGCGTACAGCAACCGACCGCGGAACGGTTACCAGGGATCTACAGGTGGAACAGGCCGAGTGCCTCGGGGCTTGTCCCCGAGGCGGTTCACGCCAGTCATTTATGGCTGCCGAAGACTACAACCGCCAGCGTGAGCAGGCCCGCGAGAACGATGGGCCCTTTGAGCGGGACCTCGGTAAAGAGAACCTGCTTCGAGTGCTTAATGGAGAGTTGCCCCTGCGAGTGCATGCCCATCGTGCTGATGATATCATGACGGTCTTTCGAATCGCCGAGGAGTTCGGGATCAACAAGCTGTCGATCGAACACGCCACTGAGGGACACCTGATTGCCGAGGAATTCGTGAAACGGGACGTACCGGCGGTCGTCGGGCCATCGATTTCCTCGGCAACGAAATATGAACTTCGCAACCTCACGTTTGAGACGCCAGGAATCCTCCATGAGGCCGGTGTCGACGTGGCGATCCAGACCGACGCACCGGTTTTACCACAACAACATCTCGATGTTTCTGTCGGCCTTGCCGTTCGAGAGGGGCTCCCTGCGGAAGCGGCGCTTGCATCGGTGACTCGGACGCCTGCGGAAATCTTAGGTGTTCGTGACCGCGCCGAGGACGCTGTCGATCCTCGCGAAGACTACGCTTGGTAGCCGGCGCTCGTGAAATCGACAACATATCGAACCTCGTCTATAGCCACAAAGCGGTTCGAAAACCGTATACATTGAGACAGCAAGTCTCAACTTCTGAAGTTTTGATTTGATATCGCGATATATGGTTTACAACGTCACGCAGTATTTCATCTGCTTTCTCGGTGCGTCGTGTAAAAACAGCCGTTAGAACGGTGCTGGCGGGCGATCGTCCTCGTCAGGATCGATCTCGCGGGTTGGCGCGCTTGGGTCCGCTGCGCCGAACCCGACACCGCCGGTCATCGTATTGACCTCCTCGATTTCCGGAATCTCCTTGACCATCCGGCTTTTGATCGCCTGGGTGGTCATCGGTGAAATGCCACACCCACTGCAGGCGCCTGACAGCTGAATCACGACCCGCCCTGCATCCGGATCGAGTTCTTCAATAGCTGCCGACCCGCCGTGCATCTGGATCTGCGGAAAGTTCCGTCGCAGGAAGTTCCGGACTCGTGTTTCGAGGTCCGCTGTTCCCTCTGTGTCGGTACTCATATGCACCGCCTTATGGCAGTCGAGGGCTTAGGCCTTTGGTTCGTCCAACGTGGGACTTTTTGCGCTCACGCAGTCAGTAGTGATATGCCACGGTCAACACGGCGCGGCTTTTTGGGTGCGCTTGCCGCCGGGAGTGCCAGCCTTGCTGGGTGCCAAGTCCGGACAGGTACAACAACCCAGCCAGCGACGTCCGGGCAAGTTGAGATTCCTGACGACGTTGACGGACGATTTACCGAAGTGATCGCTGACACCATTGGATCGGTGGCACTCTTGCGTGTCCTCGGCGAAACCCAACGTCAGGGCTCGGCGTTTGTCTATGATACGGACCATCTGGTGACCAACCAGCACGTTATCGAAGACGGGCAACACATCGACGTTCGCTATACCGATAATGACTGGACGACTGGGACTGTTGTCGGCGCCGACACTCGGTCGGATCTGGCAGTGGTGCGTGTCGAGGACCGGCCACCGTATGCGTCACCGCTCTCGCTGATCGAGGGCCAGCCGGCCATTGGTCGGGAAGTCCTTGCGCTTGGTAATCCGCTCGGGTTTGATGATTCGGTCTCAGCGGGCATTGTGAGTGCAACCGGCCGTTCGATTCCCGTCTCTGAGGACGTGTCTCTCCCGAATGCGGTCCAAACCGATGCAGCGTTAAACCCCGGTAACAGCGGCGGGCCACTTGTCAATCTTGATAGCCAGGTCGTTGCCGTGATCAGTGTTGGTGCTGGCCAGGGCATCGGTTTCGGGATCTCTGCAGCACTGATGCGGCGTGTGGTTCCGGCGCTGATCGAGGATGGCGTCTACCGGCATTCCTACATGGGCGTCGGGATTCAGGATGTCTCACCACGGATTGCGACAGCGAATGGGCTTTCTTCGGTGGGTGGGGTGTATGTCCTCGATACGTTCCCT
>JBEQBL010000267.1:0-2887 GCA_041639835.1 Salinarchaeum sp. | reverse complement strand
GTCGAGAGGTTGATCCGGAGCTCTCTTTCTGTCACTGGTGTACAACGGAACTATCGGAACAACAAAATAATGACAAACAGACGAGCAGTACAGACACGGACCGATCATTATTTGATCGATTCCGCTGACGCAATCGAAGTCTCTTATTTTTCGATAATCGACTCCTCAACGGCCTCGCCAAAGTGCCGGGCAGTGGCTTCGTAGTAGAGTAACACCTCATCGCCGGCCTCAAGATCCGTTACAGCGGTGCGACCGTCAGGAGTTGCAAGTTTGATTGTCTCAGCATTTTGAAGCAGCGTTTCAACGCGGTCAGGGCCGTCCTCGGTTTCGACAGTCGCTTGGATACGGAACATCGGACGGCGCTCAATTTTTGCCCGTCCAACAACGGCTTCACGCGTTGTGCCGTCTCGACTAACAATCTGTACTTCGTCACCACTACCGATTTCGGAGAGGTATTTTGTATCGCCGCCCGGGGAGCGTGCATAAGCATGGACAGCACCAGCGTTAACCCGGAACGGCCGCGAGGCAACGTACGGAGACTCAGCGGTTTCAGCATGAACAAAAAACAGCCCACGTGACATTGAACCAACCAACATCCCTTCATCATCATTGAGCAGTTTCCCCGTATCGACGCAAACACGATCGGCGGACCCAGCACGGTCAACAGAGGTAATTTCGGCCCATGTTAGCTCTAAACTCTCCCGGTCAAGTTCGTCACGTACATCAATGGTGTGTCGGATCGCATCCGGGTCGTCGGTATCAAGCAGGACAGCATCGGCACCAATCTCAAGTGTCTCAAAGGCGGTGCGAGCCTCTTCCGGACCGGTGACCCCGGCAATCAGTGTCGTCTCATCGCCGATACGGGCGATAAGGTTCTCAAGTGGAATAATCGTCCAGTCCTCGCCGATTATAATGGTGTACTCAGCTTCAGTGGCAGCTGCCTCGGCAAACGCCTCGTATTTCTCATTGCGAATGCGGACATATGCGCCACTAGCACGATCACCGTCGCGTCGAAGCGTCGACAGATCGGCAGAGCCAGAGAGGTCACCAGGAAGTGCCACAGTCCCATCACCTTCTCCTTCCTTGCCAACAATAATCGCATCAGCATCCTCAACGTCGGATTCAGCCTGGTCAATCACATCAACATCGCCATGTGAGCGAAACGCCGCGATATTAACGGCGCCCAGTTCGCGCACTCGTGGGACATCGGCCTCGTCAACGAGAACCCAGTCGACCCCAGCCTCAAGACCGGCTGTAATCCGGCGCTTGCGCTGCTCCCAGTCGCCGACAGTGTCATCGGCTTTCAGCCAGACAGATCGTGTCATACGATCACCAACAGGGGCATCCGGCTTGAACGTGGCGAATGTCGATGCAGGCGCTACCATCGGAGGAACTGTCCGCCCACGTCAACAGACGGGAGGTTCACTTGCTATGTAGTAGGCAGATCTAACGGCCCGGTAGAACATCCATTGTTCTACCGTATACTCTCTTCTGGGGATCCGTTAGGCCAGTCCACTGCGATCAAGGGCCGTGTCAACGGAGGCATCATCGTGAAGGATAGCCGCCACCGCTTGTGTAATGGCTGCTGGATCCTCATGCTGGAAGATTGAGCGGCCCATCGAGACGCCAGCCCCACCAGCATCGATAGCCCCGCGAACCATCTCGACGGTCTGTCGATTGGTGCCACGGCTACCACCGGCGATGACAACTGGCAGTCGAGTGGAGGCAACAACCTGCTTGAAGCTTTCAGCGTCACCGCTGTAGCCAGTCTTGACGATGTCGGCCCCCATTTCTTCGGCGAGACGGACAGCATGGCCAAGCGCTTCTGGATCTTGTTCGTCAACGCCTGGGCCACGGGCATAGGCCATTGCTAACACCGGCATCCCATACTCGGCGGCCACTCCCGTCAGTTCCCCTAAGGCGGACAGTTGTTCCCGCTCGTATCGGCTACCAACGTTGATATGGAATGAAACGGCGTCGGCACCTGCGCGAATAGCCTCTTTGACAGTCCCGGTGGTTCGTTTATCGTTTTCGTCAGGACCGATCTCAGTCGAGGCATTGAGATGAACAATATATCCGGCGTCGTTTTTATGATCATGGACCCGCGGTGCGATTCCCTTCTGGGTTAAGACCGCGTCGGCCCCATTATGCGTGACGGCATCAATGGTCGTCTCGATATCACGTAATCCTTTGACCGCCCCCATGGTAATCCCATGGTCCATCGGCACAATCAGGTATCGGTCATCGGTGCTGATGCGATCGAGTCGAGCCCGAACTCCGGCTGTCATGTAGTCAGTATGTGACCGTGTGTCAATTTCGTTTATGTTCCTTCCGGTTCGGTTCGCAGTTCCTGTCGGGTGCCAGCTGCTAGTGAGGCTGTGTAGTCGGCAAGACTACTGGCGATTGCCTCTGTTGAGCGGTCATGCTCAATCCCATCGGCAATACGATTAATGAGTGCGCTTCCGACAATAACCCCATCGGCACCCGCCGCAACGACACGCTGAGCGTGCTCCGGGGTGCTAATCCCAAAGCCGACAGCTTTCGGAATCTCCCAGTCGGCGATCTGGGCGAGGCTTTCAGTGGTGCGTTCGGAGAGGTCATCGCGTTCGCCTGTGGTGCCAAGCCGCGCCTGGACGTAGACATAGCCGGATCCCAGTTCGCGGATTCGCCGAAGACGGTCCCCACTGGTCGTTGGAGCGAGAATAAAGATAAGGTCTCGATCAAACTCATCACAGGCTGCGCGCAACGGCTCTGCCTCTTCGGGAGGCAAATCCGGGATCACAAACCCATCAATGCCAACCGACGCTGCCTTGCGAACAAACTCCCGGGGGCCAGGCGTGTCGCCATACCGGTAAAGAAGATTGTAATAGGTCATACAGACAATCGG
>JBEQBL010000266.1:0-2901 GCA_041639835.1 Salinarchaeum sp. | reverse complement strand
GTGCGTCATACTACTTACACTCACATACCACCGTAGCCCAACCAGCAGCGGTTGGCATGTCACCAGATAGGACTCCCCTTTTGTGGCTGCAACGGGGAGGTGGGCCGATGGCCCGGCCTGCTGCTCACGGTGCTGGACGCCCGTGAGTGCCACTCTTGTCAAGGAGGGCAACACACTGAGCGGATAGCCAAAACGCCACACCCTGTAAGGGGCTGAAGGTGCATCAGCGAATCTGTAAGTTCACAGCCGGGGTAATCAATCTGGTTGGATTACCCACAGAGGAATCCTACGACTTCAGTCGTGGGAGGAGGTCAAGGCCCGTCGGGCAGCCATGTTCCGACCGAGTATGCCGATTGTTGCTACAACCCCGGACGATCGGAGTCGCCGGCAACTGGCACTCTCATGGGGAGTACGTCCGGTATTAACCGAGTATGCGCATGATATTGAAACGATTCTTGAGGATGCAGTTACCGCAGCCTTGGATCGTGGGGGTGCCAAGACGGGGGATACGCTGGTAGTCATCGCCGGCATGCTAACCCAACTTAACGGGACGAACACGACAAATACCCTGAAGATACACATTGCTGCCGAGACGGTGGCAACGGGAAGCACAGTCGTCACCGGAAGTGCTGCCGGACCGGTCTATCGAAGTGAGGACGGCAGTCTCAATGACATTCCCACCGGCGCAGTACTTGTTATCGAGTCGGCATTCGACGAATCAATTGAGAGTAGCTTGGAAACGATAGCTGGGATTATTGATGCCCGATCAAGAACAACTGGGCATCCGGCAGACATCGCTCGTGAGGTCGGTATCCCAATGGTATCCAATGCCCAACTGCCGAAAACGGTGGCTAATGGCGATATAGCGACCATTGACGGTGAGCGCGGGGTAGTTTACTATGATGACATTATCGAAAGTTCGGATACGCTGTGACCAAGCCGATGATGTGGGAACAAAAAGCGACCAGCAAAACATTACAGCAGCATGGCAGTGGGTTTACCCAAGCAAGCCGCCATCGACGCGAATAACCTCGCCGTTGATGTATGATGCTGCATCACTAACAAGAAAGGCGATCACATCGGCGACTTCTGATGGATCGGCAATACGGTCGGCAGAAATCTGTTCTGTAATAGCCTTCAAGTCTGAGTCCAGTTTGGAGCGATACAGCTCGGTATCGACATATCCTGGACACACCGCGTTCACGCGAATCGATCGGTCACCGAGTTCGCGAGCTATTGATCGGGTAAACCCAAGAATTCCGGCCTTGCTTGCGGCATAGTTTGCTTGGCCGGCCCAGCCACGCTTTGCGGCAACACTACTGACATTTACGATCCGACCGCCACCGGCACGAAGCATTGGTCGAACAACAGCCCGAGTGCAATGAAACGTGCCGGTAAGATTGGTCGCAATAACTGTCTCCCACTGCTCGGGCGTCATACTGGCTACAAGCGCATTGCGCATCACGCCGGCATTGTTAATCAGCATTGACGGGGCACCGAAGGCGTCCTGAATCTCCGCTACTGCGGAGGTAACTGCCTCAAAATCCCGAACGTCAAACTGCCAAGTTGTCACCTCACCAGCGGCTGCCGCCAGCATCTGTTCGGTTGTCTCAGCGGCGGTCGTATCATGAGCATAGGTAGCGATGACATCCGCCCCGGCTGTCGCGAGTCGTTCACTAATAGCTCGTCCAATGCCTTGTGTTCCACCAGTGACGATGGCGGTGTCATCTGCGAGTGACATCATGCATCGATCAACCGGAGATCTTCCGGAGTGGTCAACGCAACAGTATCAATATCCGGGGCAATACGCTCAGTTAGGTCCGTCAGTGTCCCAGCAGGCGGCAATTCGATCACCTGATCAACACCCCGGTTGGCAAGCGTTTCAATAACACCGACCCAGTCAATCGGCGCGGTTACCTGGGCACGCAGATCAGCACGTGCGGTATCGGGGGTCGTATAGACTGTAGTTGAAATATCCGAGCAAATCGGAATTGAGGCCGACTGCATGGGCGTTGCATCAAGTGCTACAGCAAGAGGGTCAGTAACCGGTGACATAGCCGGTGAATGAAAAGCCGCTGAAACGTCAAGGTCAATAAAGCGCGGCCGGGCACGGGACTCAAGCGTTGTTCGAACCGCAGCAACGGCTTCCGACGGTCCACTGATGACCGTTTGTCGTGGAGCATTATATCCGGCCACACAGACACGTGGGTACTCAGCACAGACCGTGCTGACAGTATCGGGGTCGACAAGCAGGATGGCAACCATTGTACCGGTAGACGCGGTATGAGCGGCGGCGTGCATCAACTCGCCCCGGCGGCTCACAAGAGCAAACCCATCCTCAGGGGTCATGGTCCCAGCAGCCGCAAGGGCTGTCATATGTCCAAGGCTATGCCCGGCAACGAACTCAGGAGGTCCAAGTCGGTTAACAACGCCGGCGGCGACAGCAAGTTCAACGGTGTACAGCGCCGGTTGGGCAACAAGCGTCGGCTGGAGTGTCTCGGCACTGGCTTGAAAGCACAGTTCATGCAGTGACCAGTCGGTCAAGGCTGCCAGCGTGTCAAACTGCTGTTGGGTTGTCGGCCACCGTTTGTAAAATGCATGTCCCATCCCGGGGGTCTGACTGCCCTGTCCTGGAAAGAGCAATGCGGTAGTCATGGACAATCACCACGGCGTAGCAGTACCTGTCCGATCGCATGGTCGGCAGTGCGATCATGACTGAGGCTCACGGCGGTAGTCAGCTGTGTCGGTGAGTCAGCAGCGACGGTCTCAACGGCCGCCATGTGCGCACGGTCAGTTAGTCTGAGACGGGGATCAGCCCCGACATGGACAACAGCGATATCCCGAAAGTGAAGTGATGAGGATCCCGGACTGACAGCCTTCAGAAAGGCTTCCTTAGCCGCC
>JBEQBL010000265.1:0-2913 GCA_041639835.1 Salinarchaeum sp. | reverse complement strand
CCATCCCGACCCGGAACAGCTTGCCGAACAGATTCGTGAGGCCCGCCGCCGCGGGGAAATTTCCGAGATGGTCAATGTCTCGGTGAAGGATCGGACTCGTGAGGTTATCGTCAACGCCGATGCTGGGCGTGCTCGCCGCCCACTACTGGTTATTGGTGATGACGGTGAACCGCTTATCAGCGATGACGAAATTGCAGCAATTGAAGACGGGGCCATTGACTTTGAGGATCTCGTGGACGCCGGCTATGTTGAGTTTATCGACGCCGAGGAGGAAGAGGACCTCTACATTGCCGTTGAACGCGAGGAATTAACTCCAGAACACACGCACTTAGAGATCGATCCTCAACTCATCTTCGGTATTGGGGCCGGTATGATTCCCTATCCGGAGCATAATGCCTCTCCTCGGATTACAATGGGGGCTGGTATGATCAAGCAGTCACTTGGTCTGCCAGCGGCAAACTACCGGATTCGCCCGGATACCCGCCAACATCTGCTGCATTACCCACAGTTGTCAATGGTCAAAACCCAGACCACCGAGCAGATTGGCTACGACGACCGGCCGGCTGCGCAAAACTTCGTTGTTGCGGTGATGAGTTATGAAGGCTTCAATATTGAGGATGCCCTGATTCTCAACCAAGGATCAGTCGATCGTGGTCTTGCACGGTCCCATTTCTTCCGCACCTATGAGGGAGAGGAACGACGATACCCGGGTGGCCAGGAGGACCGCTTTGAGATCCCGGATCAGGAAGTTCGTGGCGCTCGTGGTGAGGAAGCCTATACCCATCTTGATGATGATGGCCTTGTCAATCCTGAGACTCCAGTTGGCGAAAACGATGTGCTGCTTGGAAAGACCAGTCCGCCTCGATTCCTTGAGGAACCGGACGAACTTGGCGGACTCAGCCCACAAAAGCGCCGTGAGACCTCCGTAACGATGCGATCCGGGGACTCCGGAATTGTTGATACAGTGACGCTTATGGAGGGCGAAGACGGCTCAAAACTTTCGAAGGTCAAGGTCCGCGATGAGCGAATCCCCGAGTTAGGCGATAAGTTTGCCTCCCGGCACGGACAGAAGGGTGTGGTCGGCCATATCGCCCCGCAGGAAGATATGCCATTTACCGAGCAGGGCGTTGTTCCGGACCTTGTTTTGAACCCTCATGCGCTCCCCTCCCGAATGACTGTTGGACACATTCTTGAGATGATTGGCGGCAAAGTTGGATCAATGGAGGGCCGTCGAGTCGATGGTACGCCGTTTACCGGCGAAAACAAGGAAGAGCTTCGCTCGGCACTTGAGGAGCATGGGTTCAATTCCTCCGGCAAGGAGGTCATGTACTCCGGAATTACCGGTGAAAAGATTGAGGCTGAAATCTTCGTTGGGACCATTTTCTATCAGAAGCTGTATCACATGGTCTCAAACAAGATTCATGCCCGGTCCCGGGGGCCAGTGCAGGTGTTGACCCGCCAGCCAACCGAAGGTCGCGCCCGTGAGGGTGGGCTTCGTATTGGTGAGATGGAACGTGACGTGTTCATCGGCCATGGGGCTGCTATGACACTTAAGGAACGACTCCTTGATGAGTCAGACCGCGAGTTTGTCCCTGTCTGCGGACAGTGCGGGATGACCGCTGTCGAAAATGTCGATCAAAACCGGGTCTACTGTCCCAACTGCGGCGAGGAAACGGATATTCACGATATCGAGATGAGCTATGCATTCAAACTGCTGCTTGACGAAATGAAAGCACTTGGGATCGCTCCCCGGCTTGAGCTTGCTGACGCAGTCTAACGATTATGGTACGAAAAACAACACCCAAAGAGATCAATTCCATCAGTTTTGGACTGATGGATCCCGAGGAGTATCGGGAGATGAGTGCCACCAAGGTCATTACCGCCGACACATACGACGACGATGGATTCCCCATCGACATGGGGCTGATGGACCCACGACTTGGCGTCATTGACCCGGGGCTTGAATGTAAGACCTGTGGCAAACGATCGGGATCCTGTCCCGGCCACTTTGGACATATCGAACTTGCTGCACCGGTTATCCACGTTGGGTTTACCAAACTCATTCGCCGGCTCCTTCGTGGCACCTGTCGTGAATGCTCTCGGCTTTGTTTGACCGAGGAAGAGAAAAATGAGTTCCGTGACCGTCTTGATCGGACGCGTGAACTCAGCGGCGATCTTGATGATGTCACTAAGGCAGCCATCCGGCAGGCCCGGAAAAAGGACCGATGTCCACACTGTGGTGCTGTGCAGTATGACATCCAACACGAAAAGCCAACAACCTACTACGAGGTGCAGGATGTACTGGCTTCGGATTATTCCGAACGCATTGCTCAGGCAATGCAACCGACCGAGGACGATGACACGCGTATCACCCCCGGCGAACTCGCTCAAGAAACGGGGCTTGATGTCGCGCGGATCAATGAAATTCTCAGCGGTGAGTTCCGTCCTCGGGAGTCCGATCGGCGGGCTATCGAATCCGCCTTAGACGTTGATCTGACCGAGGAAGATACAAACAAACTGATGCCGAGTGATATTCGGGACTGGTTTGAGGAGATCCCCGATGAGGATATTGCTGTTCTGGGAGTTGATCCCAACCGTTCTCGTCCAGAGTGGATGGTCCTGACGGTGCTGCCAGTACCACCGGTCACCGCCCGGCCCTCGATTACGCTTGATAACGGACAACGGAGTGAGGACGATCTCACGCACAAACTGGTTGATATCATCCGCATTAACCAGCGGTTTATGGAGAATCGCGAGGCTGGTGCGCCACAACTGATCATTGAGGATCTCTGGGAGCTGTTACAGTACCATGTGACGACATTCATGGACAACGAGATCTCCGGGACGCCACCGGCTCGACACCGTTCTGGACGGCCACTGAAAACACTCTCCCAGCGGCTGAAAGGCAAGGAA
>JBEQBL010000264.1:0-2923 GCA_041639835.1 Salinarchaeum sp. | reverse complement strand
GCAGGCTCACCCCGACAAACAGCCCAGCAGCGGCGCCCATTGCAAGCCCACCAATGGCTCCGAGGACGGCACTGCCAAGTCCAAGGGTCAGTATCTCGCCAACACCAAGTGCCGGCGCAAGAACAATGCCGCCAAGCAGCCCAACAAGAACACCAATGGCAATACCAACCGAGAGTCCAATTGTCCGGGGATCAGCTGCTCCGACTCCAAGTCCGCCAACAAGTTTGAGCTTCTCTAAAACAGTCAATCGTGCCCAAAATCGTTGAATTGTCGTCTGGATATTACGATCTACCAGCGCCAGTCCATAGCCGCCCTCTTCGGCGACTTCAATTGCAGTCCGCATATCGGCTCCCGGATCAACCCCAAACCGTTCGCCAAGACGTGACTGCACGTATGACAGCATCCAGTAGGCAAGAAACTGAAAGACAGTATTGCCGCCAAGAAGATCCGTCGGCTCAAGATCATCGGGCGTCTCGCCTTTGAACTGACGATACCGTGCTTGGTCAAGTTCAACGGCAACGACATCCGGATTCTCCTCGGTGATCGCCGTCCGTACCCGGTCTGCACTTTCCGCGGACACGTGAGCTGTCCCTACAAGGGTTACCGAACCATCTCCCCCCGGGCCCTCCGGTGATGTCTCCGACACCTCCATTGGCTCCGTTGATGCGGCGGTATCGGCGCCGTCCCGATCAGTCATCGCAACTGACTTGCCGACCCCTCTTCTTACCCTTGTCGAAGCCAGTGCTTACCACTAGTCGGCGATATAATTGTTGCTTATATGCGACCCCGCGTTACTTGCACGTTGAACGCCGGTTTGTGTGTTCCACTCTGAATACTGCAATCGAACTATCAACAACTATTACCGCAGGTGGTCACGAGGACCCAACCCGATACCAACTTGTGGCTGCCCCCTCAAAGTGCTATTATTGTGGCGCTTCGTTATCCTGTCGCCCCTGGAACATGGCGACTGGCTGTCATTCCGTTTCTTCTTGGAGCACTTGTTGCTGGCACTCTGCCAGCGGTTAGTATTGCCCTTTTTATAATCGGCCTAGGCGTACTCTGGTTTCATCGTGATCCAGTACGGGCACTGCCAGCAACCGGTATTGTTGCTCCCGCAGACGGCCGGGTGAGCGTTATTCGTACTGAGGGCCATCGTGTCCGCATTGGCATTTTTATGAATCTTGATGATGTCCACGTCACTCGTGCCCCAACCGCTGGCACTGTTCTGGACCGCACCCATAACCCTGGTGCGCATCGCCCGGCATTTATGAAGGCTTCTGACCGTAATGAACGGGTACAACTGACGATGGATACCAACAGCGGGCCCATGGAGGTCACGCTGATTGCTGGTGCCTTTGCTCGCCGTATTCATCCGTATGTCACTGCTGGCACATCCGTTAAGCGTGGCACTCGGCTTGGCCATATCTCCTTTGGGAGTCGAGTTGATGTGTTGCTTCCACCTGCAATCAGCCGCGACGACATCCAGGTGTCGACCGGGACCCCGGTTCGGGCTGGGGAAACAATCCTTGCTCCATCATAGAGCAGTAACCTCACTACGACGACTCGACACGGGCCACCGTTCGATCGGTCGCCTCAATGGCTGCGGTAAAGTGGTCAGTATCAATCGTGATCTCCTCAGCACGGCGATTTGCCTGTTCTGGGCCGTGAGCATCCGTGGCTTCTCGAATCGCCCGCATGGATGCCTCCCGGACCACGGCCTCAATATCAGCTCCGGTATATCCGGTCAGCTCAGACGCTAACACATCCAAATCGACATCCTCACCCAGTGGCTTCCCTCGGCAGTGCACATCAAGAATTGCCCGTCGTTCCGGACGCCCTGGAAGGCCAACCTCGACATGGGTATCGATCCGTCCTGGTCGCAACAGTGCCGGGTCGATGTCCTCCTTGCGGTTGGTGGCGGCAATCACAACCAGATTTGGGTTCTCACGAAGCCCATCAAGTTCAGTGAGCAGTTGTGAGACAATACGGTCGGTCGCATCGGTCTGCCCGGTCCCACGACGGCCAACAATCGCATCAATCTCATCGAAGAAAATAATCGACGGTGCGGCCTGTCGGGCGCGATCAAAAACCTCCCGAATTGCCTGTTCGGACTCCCCAACGTATTTATCAACCAGTTCCGGGCCATCAACGTGCACGAAATTAACCTCTGTTTCACCGGCTAATGCCCGGGCAAGTAGTGTCTTCCCGGTCCCTGGCGGGCCATACAGAAGCACTCCGCTTGGTGGATCAGTCGCTGTCTCGGAAAACAGTCGCCGATATGTCAGTGGCCATTCAACGGCCTCTCGCAGTCGCTGTTTCGCCTCTTCAAGACCGCCGACATCCCCGAAGGTTGCATCCGGCGCTTCTGCCATGAACTCTCGCATGGCAGAGGGATCGACACGCGCCAACGCGGCATCAAAGTCGGTCATCGTGACCTCAATGTCTGCCTCCTCGGTGTTGGTAATCCGATCAAGCGCGGTCATGGCAGCCTCAGTTACCAGCGCGTCCATATCGGCCCCCACAAAGCCGTGTGTCCGATCTGCGATTGCATCAAGATCAACCCCCGGACCAAGTGGCATGGTGCGTGTATGGACTGTCAGAATTTCCCGACGGCCCTCTGTGTCAGGGACCCCAATTTCGATTTCCCGGTCGAACCGTCCCCCACGGCGTAAAGCCGGATCAATCGCATCAACGCGGTTGGTGGCCCCGATGACAATCACGTCCTCATGTGCATCAAGTCCATCCATCAGACTCAGTAGCTGCCCAACAATGCGGTTTTCCATATCCGCTTCCTCATCACGTTGTCCGGCGACGCTGTCAATTTCATCGAAAAAGACGATAGCCGGCGCTGACGCCCGTGCATCCTCAAAGACCTCCCGGAGTCGCTTTTCACTCTCGCCTTTGTACTTGGAGACAATCTCGG
>JBEQBL010000263.1:494-2927 GCA_041639835.1 Salinarchaeum sp. | reverse complement strand
CGACGACCTCCGCGCCGGCGCGGGCCATCGGCAGGGTGAAGTAGCCGATGCCGGCGAACATGTCGAGGACGCGCTCACCCGCGTGTACCTGGTCGCCCATCCCCGTGTGTCAGTCTTGTTTCTTGGATGGGCTTACTGCGACAAACTCTAGTCCGTTTTCTGCCAACAGACGATGTGCTCGGTCCGTAACTGACGGTGCGGCCAAGATGCCGCGGATATCTGCCTCCGCATGCAACTCTCGATTAAGCGCGTTGACATACCGGTTTAATTGTCCAACCGCATCGGGACCCACTCGTCGTCGTTTTAGTTCAACGACCACCGTTCGACCGGCTGCATCCCGGCCATAGATGTCAACTGCCCCAGCAGCGGTTTCTCGCTCAATTGCCTGCGGTTGAAACCCTGTTTCGATCAAGTCTGGAGTATCAAGAATCCGCTCTCTTAGATCTGCCTCGGTGCCCGCAAGAGCAAGATCTGCCTCGTCAGTCCCATCAAACACACCGACATGCGCAACCGACTGAAACGACACCTGTAGTCGTTCTGCCGGCGATGATCGTGTGCTTGTGATTTTGACCAGTTCGTCGGTTGCTGTTACGGTATGTTCGCCGCCCGGCGGCTGCCAGTTTACCGGCTTTTGATCCGTGTTGGTATGTACAAGTGCTGTCCCATCCGGTTTCAACATAAGATGGCGATCGCCTGGCCCCAACTCGCTTCGCGCTCGGCCCTCATACTCAACCGTACACCGACCAAAGACTGTTACAAGAGCATCTGTCTGTACTCCTGTAGCAATAAGCCCCCGGGCTGGATCCGCGGCTGGATCCGTCAGCGTCTGTGTCACGCTATTTCTTCTTCAATCGCCAGCGACATAAGATGCATCGATCCAACTGCTTCTCTTACCGGTCCGATGATTCCTCAGTATATACCTTGACACGCTCTCCCCAAGATCGTAGCACGGCCACCAGCCCTTGTCGTGCGCATGCCTCGGCAAGTCCACATGTCTCTCTGAGGGCCAAGCAGGTGGCCCGAGCCCCGCTTACACGCAGTTCCAGCCGTGCCGGTGTCGTTGCCGGATATACAAGTGCCCCCGGTCCGGCTGCAGTCGGATCTCCTGGGATGTCGGACGCGATTCGTAATGGTACAACCAGTGCCGTCTCAACCGTTTCATTTGTTACAATATAGAGTCGCTCATCATGAAGCCAGTCAAGTGTCTCAATAAGATCCTCCCGTTGACGGTTGTGTCCAATCTGACGTGCCTCTGGGGGACTGCCCCCGGCCTGTAGCTGTTTGGCAAGTCGCTTTCCACTCCCGCTCCATGGAACGCGATAGACATCATACCCCATCTCAGCAGGGACGGCAATCACTGCTCGATGTGCCATAGATAGCCCCGTTTGTACATGTCTCCGTCTGCTCGCTTTCTTGTATTTCAATCTCCGCTTGCCGAGTCCCAATCCAACTGCTTACCTGTTTGCGACTCCTTTCGTTGCTATCCGATCATGAACATGCTTGTTGATGGTGAATGGCGAACCGACGCCTACACCACAACCAACGAAGCAGGCGCGTTCGATCGTAGCGAGACGACCTTCCGAAACTGGATTGCTGGCACCCCTATTCCGGATCACGTTGATGCGCGTCCGGATGAGCGGTTTACCCCCGATCCGAATCGGTATCATCTTTATGTGTCATACGCCTGTCCATGGGCCCACCGGACACTCCTAGCCCGTTCGATGCTGGGACTTGAGGATGTACTTTCGGTCTCAGTTGTTGATCCATACCGCGCCGCGGATGGATGGCAGTTTACCCCAGAGAAAGATGGCTGTACGATCGATCATATTGCCGGGGCCGATTACTTACGCGAACGGTATGTTGCTGCCGATCCAACCGCTACTTGTCGTGTCACCGTTCCGGTCCTGTGGGATACCAAAACGGACACCATTGTCAACAACGAGTCTCGTGAGATTCTCCGGATGCTTACTACCGTCTTTCGTGATCTTGGGACATGCCAGTATGATCTGGCCCCACAGGCGATGCGATCGGCTATCGATGAGGTGATTACCGATATTTATGAGCCAATCAACAACGGGGTCTATCGAGCCGGCTTTGCGACGGCCCAAGAGCCGTATGATGAGGCTGTTACAACGCTTTTTGATGCACTTGACCGGTATGATCACCGTCTCGCAGAGCGACGATTTCTCCTTGGTGACCGCCCTACCGAAGCTGACCTCTGTCTGTTTACCACGCTCGTCCGGTTTGATCAGGTTTATCATACTCATTTCATGTGCAACAAGCAGTATATTCATCAGTACGATCACCTCTGGCCGTATTTGCGTGATCTTTATCAGCTCCCAGGAGTCGCTGAAACCGTTCGTATGGATCACATCAAGGAACACTACTATCGGACCCATCCTGATGTCACACCCTCCCGGATTATCGCCCATG
>JBEQBL010000263.1:0-484 GCA_041639835.1 Salinarchaeum sp. | reverse complement strand
CGTAGCGGTTACAGCGGTAGCGAGGCGAAAGCCCACCCCTTCAGGAGTGTTGATGAAGCCGACATGATATGCCACAAACCACGTGACATAGGCTGGTTGTAATCCTATCATTTATTCTATTAGAGAGGCTATAACACGGTAGACATGCGGCATGTTGCTGTGGGGAACGTGCTCATGCTCAAGACGGCAACGAGTGCGTCATACTACTTACACTCACATACCACGTAGCCCAACCAGCAGCGGTTGGCATGTCACGAGCCACCTCCCCCCTCTCGTGGCTGCAACGGGGAGGTGGTTCGATGGCCCAGCCTGCTGCTCACGGTGCTGGACGCCCGTGAGTGCCACTCCTGTCAGAGAGGGCAACACTAAGCGGATAGCCAAAACGCCACACCCTGTAAGGGGCTGAAGGTGTATCAGCGAACCCGCAAGTTCACAGCCGGGGTGATCCAACCGGGATTACCCACGGAGGAATCCCACGACTTCA
>JBEQBL010000262.1:0-2928 GCA_041639835.1 Salinarchaeum sp. | reverse complement strand
AGCTACCACCACAGTAGGATGTAAACAATAGGTACTGACATGGCACGATAGATCATTAATCTCCTCCCACAGTTGAAGCCGATAGGCTTTCGCCTCGCTATCGCTGTGAGCGTGCTTCGGCGTTGTGACTACAAGCTGGTAGTTTGCACAGTCATCTGGCACTGAACGATGGGACTTTATCATGATGTTCTCGGAAACCTACCATTAATTACCGGTAACAACATGATTTAAAACAGGAATTTCATCGATTCCAAGCGACATGGCGTCCAATGATTCCGTCTCGACGTCGACGGTTGTCTATGAGCCCTCCCAGGATGTTATTGAGTCAACAAATATCTGGGGGTTCATGCAGACGTATGGGATCGATGACTATGATGAGTTGATTACGCGAACAACGACGACGGCAGAGGATAACCCGGCCTCTGGGGTGGACTGGTTCTGGGACACGGTTGTGGAGTATCTTGATATTGAGTTTTACTCGTCTTACGATCAGGTCCGCGATGATACGCATGGACCGCAGTTTACCGACTGGTATCCGGGCGGTGAGATCAACATTGCACACAATGTGCTTGACCGGCATGCCGCTGCTGATGTTTCGACGCGAAACAATGTGGCCTGTATCTGGGAAGGCGAGGAGGGGACAGTGCGACAGGTCACGTATCACCAACTTCACCGCCAAGCTAACCAAGTCGCCAATGCGCTTGAAGCACGCGGGATCGAGCCTGGGGATACCGTTGGCTTGTACATGCCAATGGTGCCTGAGGTAGTAGCCATTCTCTATGGATGTTTCAAAGTCGGGGCCATTGCCGTGCCCATCTTCTCCGGGTTTGGGGTTGACGCGACTGCGACACGGATTGCGGATGCGGAATGTTCGGTCCTGTTTACCGGGGATGGATTTCTCCGACGAGGTGAGCCTGTCCGACTCAAACAGTCAGTTGATGACGCGATTGCTCAGGCTGGACACGTTGAGCATACGATTGTCTATGACCGTCTCGGCGACGTTGCCGATGAATCGATTCCCTGGAGTGATCGTGACTCCACATGGGCCAACGCTGTCAAGACGCAGTCGACGGCGTATGAGACGACAGTGCTTCCCTCAGATCATCCCTCAATGCTTTTGTACTCGTCGGGGACCACCGGGATGCCAAAGGGTATTGTCCATACCCATGCTGGCGCTCAGGTGCAATGTGCAAAGGAAGTGCACTTTGGATTTGACTTAAAGCCCGCAGACCGGTTTTTTTGGGTGTCAGATATCGGCTGGATGATGGGGCCATGGTCGATGATCGGGACCCACACCTTTGGTGGCACGCTGTTCATGTACGAAGGAGCACCGGATTATCCCGACCCAGACCGGTACTGGGAGATGATCGATCGACACGGGATCACCCAGTTTGGCATTTCGCCAACCGCGATTCGAGCGCTTCGCAAACATGGCGATGAGTACGTAAGCGGACATGACCTGTCTTCACTGCGGGTGCTTGGATCGACGGGTGAACCTTGGGATCCGGAATCGTGGATGTGGTTCTATGAAACCGTTGGGAACAGCAACACGCCTATTATCAACATTTCTGGGGGCACTGAAATCTGCGGTTGTTTCCTAATGCCAATGCCGATTCAGCCACTGAAACCATGTACACTCGGTGGTCCCGGACTGGGAATGGATATTGATATTGTCGATACCGATGGGGAATCAATTGCTGACGAACACGAGCGTGGGTACTTAATTGCGAGAGACTCCTGTCCCTCCATGACGGATAGCCTCTGGGCTGGTGATGATCGATACCTGCATGAATACTGGTCAACATGGGAAGATCTGTGGGATCATGGCGACTGGGCCCAGAAGGATACGGATGGCTTCTGGTTTTTACATGGACGGGCGGATGACGCGCTTAATGTTGCTGGCCGCAAGGTTGGACCAGCCGAGATTGAGGGTGTAGCAATGGACCATACGGCAGTCAATCAGGCAGCAGCCATCGGGGTCCCTGATGATGTGACCGGAACAGCGGTGGTGTTGTATGTGATTCCGGAAGACGACGTGTCGCCGAGTGACACATTACGCGCGGAGTTAGAATCCATGATCAGCGATCAGCATGGAAAGCCATTTCGCCCAGCAGAGATCCGGTTTGTTGAGGAGTTTCCAAAGACACAGTCCGGAAAAATCGTTCGACGGGCCATCCAGTCAGCTCACGTCGGTGAGGAGCTAGGCGACCTCTCAAGCATTGAAAATCCAGCCGCCCTAAACGCAATCCAGTCCACAGACTGACCGGCGATATCCTCAGCCGCCATTTATGCCAGCCGCCCGTGCTGGAAGCAACTCGTGCTCTTGACAGGAGCAATTTTCCTGTCGGTGTTGCTACTCACAACTCAGTGGAGATCATCGTACCGCATGGCCAGGCCAATCATAGCTGTCGGTCGCTAGCTGTGGGACCCCTTGTGCTCGGACGTATCCTATGGGATCTATCCTGAGGAGTTGATCGGCGACTTCTGGCTGCTTGTAACGCCTATATAAACAGTACACAAATGTCACCGACCGTCATGATTCGTCGTTGGGCTTCATTCTCGTTAGTGGTAATTGCTAATTAACCATGCAACTTGGAGGTGCCTGATGGCGACATCAGAAGATAATCCTCCAGCCCACGACGCAGAGGTGCTGTCGATTGACGCCGGCGGCACAATGACAGACACATTCCTCATGGATCGGACCGGGAAATTCACTGTTGGCAAGGCAAAGACCACGCCCGATGACGAATCCCGCGGGTTCGTCAATTCCTCAAAGGATGCCCTTGATGACTGGGGACTCAATATTGAGGAGGCGTTTCCGGATTTGGTTTCGACTGTGTATTCGGGCACAGCCATGCTCAACCGGCTTGTCGAGCGAGAGAGTGAGGTTGACGTTGGGATCATTATCACCGGCGGAATGGAAGATAC
>JBEQBL010000261.1:0-2933 GCA_041639835.1 Salinarchaeum sp. | reverse complement strand
AGGGTCGCTCTACATCGGATCAAGTACCTCTGCTAACGTAGATGTCACACAGGGGCGAATAGCGTCCACAACGACTACGATAGGGCGTTATCCTACAGTGTGCTCATTAGGTTGAGGTTGGAACAAGAGGTCGTCTCACTCTGCTTGGGGGGAGACGTTTCGCATGGCCCACGAAAAGTGATCAGCGGTCAACGTAATGTTCTCCGGGGCTGGTGGCGACTGATTGTGTCGCGCTGCGGACCGCCGGTTTTTGACATACTCCCGAACCGCTGCGGTGGCTGCCATCCGACAGACAGCCTCGATATCGGCTCCAACAAAGCCATCCGTCCGGGAGGCCAGCGCGCCAAGATTGACATCGCGGGCCAGTGGTCGGTCCTGCGTATGGATGGCGAAAATCTCCTTGCGAGCCTCCTTGTCGGGCTCGCCAACCTCGATGTGTCGTTCAAGCCGTCCCGGGCGAAGCAAGGCTTCATCAATGAGATCCGGGCGGTTTGTCGCCGCGATGACGACGACGCCTTTCAGCTCCTCAAGTCCATCTAACTCGGTCAGCAGCTGGGAGACAACCCGTTCGCTGACGGCCGAACTGCCGGCGGCATCGGAGCCCCGTTCGACAGCAATAGCGTCAATCTCATCGAAGAAAATCACCGTCGGGGCGTTCTCACGGGCGGTCTCAAAGACCTCCCGGATGCCCTTCTCGGATTCCCCGACGTATTTATCCAGTAACTCAGGGCCTTTAACCGAGATGAAATTCGAGTCGCCTTCCCCAGCGACGGCTCGGGCGAGCAGGGTCTTGCCGGTCCCAGGCGGGCCATACAATAAAATACCCGTTGTGGGATCCAGATCAACGCGGTCGTAGGCGTCCGGATAGGTCAGGGGCCACTGCACCGCCTCCTGAAGACGTGCCTTGGCGTCTTGCAGGCCACCAACATCATCCCAGCCCACATTGGGGACCTCAACGACAACCTCACGCAGTGCCGAGGGTTCGATCCCGCGGAGGGCCTTGGTGAAATCATCATGCGTGACAACAAGCGAGGTTAGTGTCTCCCGATCGATGCCATCCTCGGCATCCGGATCCAGTGTCGGCCGCACGCGTCGCAAGGCGTTCATTGAGGCCTCCCGCACGAGGTTTTTCAAGTCGGCTCCAACGAAGCCATGCGTCCGGTCGGCATACGCCGGTAACTCGACATCATCAGCCAGTGGCATGCCCCGGGTGTGAATGCGGAGAATTTCCTCCCGGCCCGGCCGATCCGGTGGGCCAACCTCGATCTCCCGGTCAAAACGCCCGGCCCGACGAAGGGCCGGATCGACGGCATCGATGCGGTTGGTCGTCCCGATAACGGTCACCTGTCCGTGCCCACCAAGCCCGTCCATGACTGAGAGCAACTGGGCGACAATGCGGGTTTCGACGCCCCCGCTTGCATCATCCCGCCGGGGGGCAATCGAGTCAATCTCATCGATAAAGATAATCGCCGGAGCGTTGGCGGCTGCCTCCTCGAAGACCTCCCGGAGCTGTTCTTCGCTTTCGCCGTGATACTTTGAGACAATCTCCGGGCCGGAGAGCATCTGGAAGTGGGCATCAACCTCGTTGGCAACAGCCCGGGCGATGAGTGTCTTGCCGGTCCCTGGCGGCCCGTGTAACAGGACGCCCTTTGGTGGCTGGGTGCGCACCCGACGGAACAACTCGGGGAATCGCGTCGGCAACTCAATCATCTCTCGAACGCGCTCAAGTTCATCCTCAAGCCCACCGATGTCCTCGTAGGTCACTTGCAGGCCCGCCAGAACATCCGGTAAGTCGGCCGCCTCGGCATCCTCACCGACGGTGATCGTCGTCCGATCGGCTACGATGACGATACCACCGGGGTCGGTTTCGGCAATGTGCACGGGAATGCCGTCTTCCTCTTCAGGGCCGCCGATCCCGAGTTCAACCGGGATGGTCTGCCCGGCCATCACTGGACGGCCATTAAGCGCCTCGCCAATCACTGACCGTACCGTGTCGGTGTCCTGCGTAAGATCCTCGGGCACGGACACCTGCAGTCGTCTGGCGCGTGTCGCATCAACGGGCTCGACGGTAACCTGATCATCGATTCCCGCCCCGGTTGCCTGTCGGGTCTGGCCATCGATGCCGACAATTGGCGGATCACTGGCGCCAAAACTCGCCTGTGAGGCTAATGCCGGAAGCTGTCCATCCGGGCCATCGATACGCACGACAGCGCCGTTGTCAATATCCAGTGTGTTGAGTGCCGATTCGTCAAGGGCTGCGATGCCACGCCCGGCGTATTTGCCGGCAAGGGGTTTGACGCGACAGTTCATCGCCGCCTCCCTGGTGACGATCGCGGGCGTCGACGTCCACTCGACGGCCGTACGACCGTAGTACTCCAATCCATAATCCGTCATGTATGCTAATGCCAACGGAGGAATAGACCTTTCGTCGGACGGCGTGCCAGCACTTAGGTGATCATGTAACGCGTAACAATGGGACTGTGGACATGTCGTGTCTGCCTGCTTCTATCCCACGGAGCGTAGCCCCCACTATGTGCAACAGATACTCGCAGTGTAGCGCTCTCCTTCGACAGTGCTTAGTTTCATTCCGTAGTTATGCAATCCCTCCGCTGACGCTGACTGTGACCCGGGATATGACTCAGTATTCCCCTATTGCTTCTTGAATCGTTTGCACCGTCTTGCCAATCTCCGGGGGAACTGTTGTCAGACTCGGAAACTCCGCTACAAGTTGTACGGTCACCTGATCAGTAGCTTCGATCAGTTGTTGCATTGCCTGCTTATCCGGTATACAATCGGCGTCATGGTCGGTTGACGCTTGGAGTCGCTGCCAGACTCCCTCGCTGTCGCGAACTCTCACATGGAGCGGTTCGTTCTGGGCGATTACTTTACGTAGGTTCTCATACGCTTCCAAGTCGTCCTCAACAGGTACTTCT
>JBEQBL010000260.1:0-2941 GCA_041639835.1 Salinarchaeum sp. | reverse complement strand
GTCGACTGCTTTCCGTGTGACACCGGCAGAAAGAGATTCCTCGGTTAAGAGGGTGCCATCGGGTTGAATCACTGATACCGCCTCAAATCCGTGCCCCTCCTCAAGTTCAATTACAAGCGCTGTGTCGGCTGTGGCAACACGATTGAACCCGGATGCTGCCCCTGTCTCGTCGGATTCTGCTGGACCTGTTGAACAGCCACTCATCCCCAGTGTAGCAGCCGCTACGCCAGCGCATACCTGCCGTCGCGAGACCTGCCTGATCATGGGTATCGGTCCTCCGCCTCCGGGATCTGCAAGAACGTACCAAGCTTCAGGCCGGCATATAAAGCAAGTATAAATGGAATTACAGCGACAATCACATTGAAGACAAAATCAATCCAGCCCTGAAGCGTTGACAGCGGATGCCAGCGAATGGTATCCTGATCACTAACATATGCAGGATTGTGCGTGCGCCAGGATCCCGGGTGATAGACGGCAGTATAGCCCCCGGGATCATCAAGCGTCACAGTTGCAATGCCGGAGGCGTTTGTTCGAACCCGACGATCGTCAATCGTGATGTACCCTCCCCGCTGATCGACGCCGACTGGTGACACACGGGGATTGTCAGAAAACGGCTGTGCAAGCATAATCGGATCCCCGGTGGAGGCATCACGGAGCTGAATCCGGAGCGTTACAGCTGTCTCCGTCTCGAAGCGAGTCGTCACTGTCAGATTGCTTGGCCGAATCTCACGACGGTGTGCATCTGATGGAGCGATAATTTCCCCCGTCTCGTTACGTACAATCCCATGCACGGTGACAGATTCCCGGGTCGCATTGGTGTATCGAACAGCCAGTCCGTAGGACCGGGTATACGAGTCATTGATGACACCAATATCGACGTGTTTCGGAATTGTGGGTGCGGGCGATTGACTTGTTAGGCCCCAGACTTCGAGAATCTCCGGACCCCCGCGGATCGGATCAGCTCGTGGACCAACTCGAGATGGATAAGCTCTAACGTAGACTGGGCGGGCAGACGAGGTGACTACATTTGTTCTCGTGCTGGTTGCCCGTATCAGTTGATCCCAAGCTGGGTGACGAGCCGTATAATAACGCCAGACCCCGCGGACAGATGCGGAGCCATTGTCAACAAGACCATACCCGTGCCATGGGAGTGGCTGATAAATTGCGACGCCACTGTCACCGCTGGGATACCCAGTGTTATAGATTTCAGCAGTGAGATTATACACAGTGATATGCCGGGTATCGCTAACTGTGATCCTATCTGTCGGGTACTCAACCCATGTGCGAGTGTCATTCCCAACTGTCTCAGTAATCTGCTTTGCAAGGGTGACCGTAATATCAGCTTCAACACTGATTGTTGTCGGCTCGGCTCCGAAAAGCTGATACCGAAGTTGCGGGGTTTGGTCACCAGCAGCGTTAGCTAGTATCGTATCGCCCTGCCTGAGTCGAATTTCTTCAATCTCATGAGTGTGAAGCGACCATGAAACACGGCGGTCATCACTGGAGGTGTCGGCTGGGATACGGACGCGATAGTCGATCAATCCCCGAAAGGTGCCATTTGGGGCCACATAGTGTACCGTCTGATTCGGTGATCGGTAGGCAATCGTTGAGGGTTGTAAATTAAATATCGTCGCATGAGCATCTTTGATAAAATGCGAATCAGTGCGATTGGCGTGCGTCGGGCTAACCGAGAGATCACTATCCCCGCCGTCAAGTGAGCGGAAATCCTGTGCGGACCATTGAGCAGCAGTCTCCGGTGGAGTTTTGAACGTGACATCGGTGCAGTTGCCGAGCGTCTGCATCGATGTCTGGTTGCCGCCATGACGGTCCCTGTATTCGGCAGCTGTCAAACAGTTGTTAGGCAGATTCGACCAGAGAGTTGCCGTTTCGTTAGCTGAAAGACCCGTGTGTGTCGTCTCCGTACGTGGGGTGTGTGTCGCGCTCGCTGGATTGGTAGCGAGGATGCTTGCAACTACAAGACCAACAAGCGTTATCAACACGACCGGCCCAAACTGCGGGATTTTCGCCCCCATAATATCACCACGGAACGAGATCAACACAGTCAGCAAGCGGCAGACCCATAACCGGGCCAATAACGGAATACAGCGGCCCCAAAATAAGAAGGATTACCGCTGATTTGAGGGCTGTCCGCTTGTGCTGCTTGAACCCTTTCTTCTGCTCGGGGCTCATTGTAAACATTTCAGCAAGGGAATCAGCCTGCCAGACAACCGCTAGACCCATGATCCCAATGGCTGTTGTAACCTGGAAAAATCCCGAAATCATCGACGGGAGTTGATCAGCATCACAGACAATCCCATCTTGTGCGGCTGCTGGGTGAATCGCAACAAGCGTAAACATCACGACAGCCATACCGCCTCGCCACAGCCAGCGTCGGTGATCCACGGATGATTGACCAGAAGTTGCATCCGATGAACAGTCCGCATCAGAACTCATGATCGTGGTCCGCCGAACGGAGTCATATTCGACTAGTCCATCAGTTGATTTGTATATTATATAAATAGTTGGGAATTTTAAACTAATTTAAAATAATATGCCTCAACGCACACGATTATTAACGACCGAGTACATTACACAGAAATGATGCCGGCGGCTTGACAGGAACTACACTGGATCAACCGGGGCAATAATCAATAGAGGGCGATCATCGGCATCATAATAATACTGTTTCACAGCGGGAGCCTCATGAAAGCCACTTGCTGCTTTTGGAATCGTGATCATACGGGCTGTGCTTTGGTGGACTGAGTACAATCCCAGTTCGTAAAAGTCGTCACAGTCGGTAATATCGACACGATTGCTAATGGCGGTCAATCCAGAGGGGATTGGGTCGGACTGGGATTGTGTGTCGGTGGACGCCGCGTCCCGGGTCTGACGGGACATACATCATGTACTGATCATAATACTTTAAAAACATTTTGCCCGT
>JBEQBL010000259.1:0-2966 GCA_041639835.1 Salinarchaeum sp. | reverse complement strand
TGAGGAGGTCAAAGAACGAGCTGTTGCTGCCGTCGAACGTATCGTCGATGCAGGAGCGACATGTATGTTCTCGCCAATGGACGCGACACGTACCGATGAGTCGTTCCTC
Source organism: Salinarchaeum sp. (assembly GCA_041639835.1). GTDB lineage: Archaea > Halobacteriota > Halobacteria > Halobacteriales > Salinarchaeaceae > CAZFMU01. Next base: position 2,857 of record JBEQBL010000259.1, on the reverse strand, counting down.
ATTGAGGTTATCGAAGCCGTTTCTGAGGCCGGAACCGACTGGATCAACATTCCCGATACAACCGGAGTTGCTGCTCCACGTCGGTTCTACGACCTGATTGATACGGTCACCAACCATACCGACGCCCGGATTGACGTGCATACGCATGACGACTTTGGGATGGCATCTGCCAATGCGATTGCCGGTCTTGAGGCTGGTGCTGACCAGGCCCAAGTCTCTGTCAACTCAATCGGTGAGCGTGCCGGCAACGCTGCTTACGAAGAAGTCGTCATGGCCGTTGAATCCGTGTATCAGGCTGACACGGGTATTGATACGACCCGGATCACAGAACTTTCACGGCTTGTCGAGGACAAAGCCGACGTTCCGGTGCCCCCAAACAAGCCTGTCGTCGGGCGGAATGCCTTCTCGCATGAAAGTGGCATTCACGCAGCCGGCGTGATTGAAAATTCCGACACCTTCGAGCCAGGGGTCATGACGCCCGATATGGTTGGGGCTGAACGCGAACTCGTACTGGGGAAACACACCGGTACCCATTCGGTCCGCGAGCGACTGATTGAGGCGGGCTTTGACCCAACCGACGAGCAGGTCCGCGCTGTGACGCGACGGGTCAAAGACTACGGTGCGGAGAAAAACCGTGTTACCGTCGAGGAACTGCACCGGTTTGCCCGCGAGGTTGGCGTTCCACGCCAGGAGGAAGCTCGGGCCTAATCGCCTATCTCCCGCCTATGAGTGGTCCACAGTCACCTCCAAAGTCGCCGGTACGGATCAATCACGAAAGCTTTATGCGTTCCGGATCGATCATTCAAGCTGATGATAACGCGGCGTGTGACGGCCGAAAACGTCTCTTATTCCCGTCACGAGAGCGACCTCTCGATTATTGTAGGGGCTGTATAGCCCCTTTATTCCCCTTCTCCGTTGCCGCGTCGTTGATGTCGCCGTTGGCGTCGTATTCCCGTCGACGCCAGTTGGACGTCTCATTCACTGACGCGTTGTTGTATCACCTGTTTCGATCGTCTATCAACTATCCACACACCCACCGACTGCACCCATGAGCGAGCAAGCACGCGTTCATCAGACGGATTCACAAGCACAGTCCACAGACCAAACACCAGAGTCCACAACCACACCTGACTCACAGGAACGCGCTGAGGAGCCACCTGAGTCGACTTCCGATCCTGTTGAAACCGGTGCCGAATCGGTCATCCGGGCATTGGAGCGAGCAGACATTGAGCACATCTTCGGTGTGCAAGGTGGCGCGATTATGCCTGTGTTCGATGAGCTGTCCTTCTCGGATCAGCTGTCTCACATTACAATGGCCCACGAACAGGGCGCCGCCCATGCTGCTGATGCATACGGTATTGTTGCCAACGAGCCCGGGGTCTGCATGGTCACCTCCGGTCCAGGCGTGACCAATCTCATCACTGGGATTGCCGATGCGGATATGGATTCGGATCCACTTGTCGCGCTGGCCGGACAGGTCCCGACTAACTTTGTCGGCAACGATGCCTTCCAAGAGACGGATACAACAGGCATCACCGACCCCATCACCAAACACAACATCTTCTCCTCAAGTCCTGATGAGGTTGGTGACGATGTTGGTACGGCCACTGCATTAGCGGCTGAGGGACGTCCTGGCCCAACGCTTGTTGACCTCCCCAAGGATGTCACCATGGGCCCGACTGATGTTGAGCCAGGCGACCCAACCCCCCCGGAGACATACGAATATCGCACTGAGCCTGAATCGGAAGCTGTTGCTCGGGCGGCGGCAGCAATTGAACGTGCAAACAAGCCGCTATTGCTTGCTGGTGGGGGCACGATCAAAGCTGGTGCCAGTGAGGAACTGCGCCAGTTGGCCACCACATACGATATTCCGGTAGTCACTACGATGCCAGGGCTTGGCTCATTCCCCGAAGACCATCGTCTTTCCTTGGAGATGGGCGGAATGCATGGCCCCGGTTATGCTAACATGGCAATTTCCCATTGTGATGTGCTCATCGGTGTTGGGACCCGGTTTGAGGACCGGTTGACAGGCGACATTGAGACGTTTGCTCCCGATGCCGAAGTCGTCCATATCGACATCGATCCTGCGGAGATCTCAAAGAACATTGAGGCCGATTATCCCGTTGTTGGTGATGCCGCCGCATCACTTGATACACTCCGGGAGACGCTTGATGATGGGCCCGATACCGAGGACTGGATTGACCGGGTTACTGAGTGGAAAGACGACTATCCAATGGGCTATCCAACGCCGGATGACCGGCCCGTCCAGCCCGAGTTTATTGTCGAAGCCGTGGATGAGGCAACCGCTGATGACACCATTGTCACCACCGGGGTTGGCCAACACCAGATGTGGGCCTGTCAGTATTGGACATACAAGGAGCCCCGGACCTGGGTGTCCTCCCATGGGCTGGGCACGATGGGCTATGGCATCCCAGCTGCCATTGGCGCCCGCTTGGCGGCCGATGAGGACCAAGATGTCGTCTGCTTCGATGGAGACGGATCCTTCCTGATGACCATTCAGGAACTCTCTGTGGCTGTTCGTGAAGAGATGGATATCAGGACGGCCAGTATCGGCCCCAATCGCTTCGAGAAACCGGAGTGTCGGGTTGTCGAACACACTGATTGTGGTGATTCCAATCCATGAGACCTCTTCAAACTCGTCGGCGAAGTGCTGCTGGATGTGATTACGAGCAGCACTCACGAAATGGCTGCGCGAGATGTACGGAACGATCTCATCATCCTGTCCTTCGTCTGATTCGTTAGTAGACAATTCTGAAGCAAGCTTTTCTAGTTCATCGGTCAGTGCTGAGAACTGCTCAAGTCGCCGTTGGCTGCTTTCACAGGCATAGGTATTATC
>JBEQBL010000258.1:0-2983 GCA_041639835.1 Salinarchaeum sp. | reverse complement strand
ACACACAGGTCGGGGCCGTGGGCATCGGTATTATCGGGCCGTATCTCGCCCGGGCAATCAGCGGACTGAGTCGACCGACCGAAGGTGGAGAGACAGTTCGGTATTTGCCGGTTGAGATCACCTTCGTTGGCTGTCTCATTGGTGGGGTGGCCTTGATGTATGCACTGCGCCAGCATCCGATTCTCACCGCGTTCCCGGAATCCGGACAGGTCGCCCGCGATGAGGTCATCGAGGATCTACAGGAAGGAGTGTTTATTCTGAATGAGGAGGATCATATTATCGACCTGAATCCGGCGGCGACGCAGTTGTGTGGGCGTCCGACAAAGACACTTATTGGGCAGCCGATCACGACAGCTGTTGAGGGTCTCTCTGAGCTTCCGGAGGAGGGCCTGACACGCATCACACTACAGACACCGGAGGGTCCACGGCAGTTTGAGGTCACCGTCTCGACGATTCAAAACGATACCAGTGGACAGATCGGGAAGACGGTACTGTTGCGGGATATTACCGACAAGAAAACTCGGGAACAGCAACTGGAGGTCCTCACCCGGGTCCTCCGGCATAACCTTCGAAACGAACTCGATTCGGTACTGGCGTATACCAATGAGATTGAGGATCCAGCACTGCGAGAGACAATTCGCTCACGGCTGACAACGCTGGCGGAGATGGGAGCCAAAGCCCGGGATATCGAGGATGTACTGGCTGTTGATCATGAGGCCCGGTCGGAATTTGACCTTGGCACCCGGGTCCAGAGTGTCACCGACCAACTTCAAGAGCAGTATCCGGACAGTGTGATCAGTCTCAACGTATCTGAACCGGTATACATAACAGCTCAGCCGGCACTGGTTGATCGCTTAGTGACTGAGTTACTTGAGAATGCGATTGAACACAACGAGAATGCCACCCCGCGGGTAGAGGTAACGGTGATGCGATCCGAACGGCCGGATCGAACCGTTGCCATCACGATTGCTGATGACGGCCCAGGGATTCCCGAACATGAACGGCGGATTATCCAAACCGAGACGGAAACCCCACTCGACCATGGAACCGGGATTGGACTGTGGGTTGTCAACTGGATTGTCAACGCACTGGGTGGGGAGTTGGCCTTCGAGACGGATGGCACAACAGGGAGTACGGTTACCGTGCGATTGTAGCCAGGGACCACGGCGACGGCACCACGAGTAGCTGCTAGCACACATGGCCGACTGATAGAATTGTCGTGAGGATACGATAGAACAAGAAAGCGTAAGCTGTCAGGTGCCCCGAACGCTACGCTGGAGTACACGTCACGGTATGGGTGCGGGTAATCGAGACGCTGGTATCGTTCCCCTGCGCCTGCATCATGAAGACCAACTCAGCCGATGTCTGTTGCTCGCAACTCAGCGTGACCGCCACAGACTCTGCTTCACCCTGTGGCAGTTGCTCCGGTGGATCATATCCGTTGAGTGAGACGTTGGATTCACGAAGCTTGTCGACCGTTACGTCGACCGACTCAAGATCACCAGCAAGCCGGTTGTGATACCGCAGCACAGCCTCCGACTGGCCGCTTGTAACGGTCGTATCGACCTGCTCAACGGTCACAAGGGCATCGTCATCACCAACAACAGCGATTGATGCCGGACGATCAAGCGCCGCTGCAGACATCCCTATCGTAGCAAAGGCAAACAAGCAGCCGCCAGCGATGGCAAATGCCAGACTTGCCTTCCGAAGGGAGTGTGTCATTATTGTTGTTGGCGAGTAAGTTCTGGTGGTGTGTCGGTACTGCCAAGTTGCATGCGTTGGCCAATGAGATAATGTGCAAACGCCGAGACAAAGAAAACGACCGTCGTGAACAGCGCAATACTAAGCGGCGATACCCCGCCAAGGACCGGGAGATTGGACAGATTCGCGATAAGTAAGGAACCACTGAGCCCGCCAAGCCCCGTATAATAGAGACTCCATGGAATCTCGTGGCCGCGGAGGACCTCAACATAGATATCAACTTCATCGAGTGCCGGCGTTGGCTCAATAACATCGTCCTCAACAAACCGGATGACGCCTTTCTCCTCCAGTGTGGGCAGGTGTGTTCGTCGAAGTGTTGTCTGGACGTTCCGACGATCACTGTACTGGACCTCCTCAACTGCAAGATCACACTCCCACGCCGTGACCTGCTTGGCAAGCTCCGAAACCGTGACCGAGCCGTCGGCCTGTTTGAGCGCGTGAATGACAAACCGTCGTCGTCGGTTCGACAGAACGGTAAAGACCTCGTCTTCTGAAAGCGTTCCCCCCTGTGATGTTGATGGTGTCGTTGTGAGCGTACTGAGTGGCGACATAGTCTGGATTCCCCAATGGGTCCGTCCCCACGTGGACCGCATCACCTGCCTAATCGCAATGCACCCACATAAAGTGATGGGATTCTTAAACAATTCTTGCGATCCTCACAGACTGACAAGATCACATCAAGACTCGATGAGCAGTGAGTGAATCATGGAAATGGTCCCACAAGGGGTGCTCACGGTCGCGAGTGGGGTGCTTGTGGGATGTTAATCCATAGTTAGCGGGGCCCACGAGGGGTGCTTATGCGACTGTCACAGGACGATCGGGAACTCATGAGCGAGACTCTGGAACATGTTGAGTTGCTCATAACAATACCCATGGGGTGTCTGGTGTTCAGTGAACGCGTTCGGTTCGAGTCCGGCGGTGGACCCGGACCGGGGGCGTGACCAAACACAGTGATCGACAATGGATCGCAGAAAGTTCATGATCGGACTGGGATCGCTCGCTGCCGGCTCGGCAGCTGCAATGGGTACTGGAGCGTTTACTGCTGCGCAGATTAATAATCGAGATGCAAACATCGGAGTTAGTGCCGACGACAGCGCACTTATTCAACTGATTCCGGGCTCCAGCTCCGAATTCCCCAATTCCACTGTTGGTAAAAATCGCGTCGGATACGATAATGGTCAGTTGTACATTAGTTTTGATGATTCAAATGATAATAGTGGCA
>JBEQBL010000257.1:0-2990 GCA_041639835.1 Salinarchaeum sp. | reverse complement strand
CTCTGTGGGGTCTCCGGTTTTTCTTCAAACGCCGTGAGTTGACCATCGTCAGTGGCGACAACTCCATACTGCGTGGCCCGGGCCGTGTCCCCAACGTCGTAAGCGGCGATGGTAGGGGTCTGTGCCTCCTGGAAGCGATCAATAAACGACGCCACATCAAAGCTAATGTAGTTGTCCCCGGCGATCACAAGCAGATCATCATCGATCTGCTCACGGTCAACCAGTTGGGCAAGGGCGCCGATCACGCCAAGTTTCTCCTCCTCGGAGGAAGTTTCCTCGACGGAGACCTGTGGTTTCTCGTAGGGATGGGTATCAAGATGACGTCGGAACTCATCGGCAAAGCGGGCATTAGTCGAGACATAGACGGTTTCAATGCGTGGATCAGCCTCAAGCTCTTCGAAGACCCGGTCGATAACCGTCGTACCATCAAGGGGCAAGAACATCTTTGGCCGCTGTCTGGTAATCGGCCACAGCCGGGTTGCATACCCACCAGCGAGGACGACAGCCTCCATAACTAGGCTAACTATGGACCCGGTATCGTTCTAAACGTTTTCATCGACGGCGCATCAGTGGACAAATACAATCGGATCAAGACGGGACGGACACACTGGTCGAATCGACAGGCACTTTGTCCAGCCAACAGGCGGCTAACATAGAGTCTATGGAACACCAGCGTGTGCTTGTCACCGGCGGCGCCGGATTCATCGGATCGAACTTGGCGAATTATCTGGCTACCGATAATGAGGTGATCGCGGTTGATGACTGTTATCTTGGCACCCCAGAGAATCTCGATCCGGCCGTTGAGTTTCAGGAACGATCCGTCTTGGAGGAGGAACTGCCGACAGACGTGGATGTCGTCTTTCATCTGGCGGCGTTGTCCTCGTATGCCATGCATGAGGACAATCCCCAGCGGGGGGCCCGCGTCAACATCGAGGGGTTTGTCAATGTGGTTGAGCAGGCCCGCCAAGATGGCTGTGAGACGGTTGTTTATGCTTCGACTTCCTCAATTTACGGCAGTCAGACCGAGCCGTCGCCGGAGGACATGCCAATTGAGGCCAACACCGGGTATGAAGCCTCAAAACTCGCTCGCGAACGGTATGGCGAGTACTTTGCCAAACACTACGATATGACCACCGCCGGGTTGCGCTTTTTCTCGGTCTATCAGGGGTATGGAGGCGCAGAAGCTCACAAGGACGAATACGCAAATGTGATCGCCCAGTTTGCCGATGATATCGCCAACGGCCGATCGCCAAAACTCTACGGTGATGGCACACAAACCCGGGATTTCACACACGTTTCGGATATTGTCCGGGGGATTGTCACCACGGCCGAGCATGAACTGACTGGCGTGTATAACCTGGGCACCGGGGAGAGTTACAGCTTCAATACGGTCGTTGAGATGATCAACAACGAGCTGGGGACAGAGATCCAGCCGGAGTATGTCGAGAACCCCATCCCTGAGGATGTCTATGTGCATGATACCTGTGCGGATATCAGTCGGATTGCCGAGGCCACCGGCTGGGAACCACAGATTGACTTTGCCGAGGGTGTGCGCCGCGTGTGTGCACAGTATCAGGACGAATAGAGTGGTCACCCCGCAGTGCACTGACCAATGGGACAACGACGACGCATTCTCATCGGCGTCGGATGCCTCCTGCTCGTTGGGGGATTGTGTATACACTACGGCGCTCATATGGAAGCGGCGTGGCCATATCCGACAGGCGAGCAGGTAGCCACCACACCAGGGAACTGGGATGGGACATCCGTCCTGTTGTTTGGCGTTGTTGAGCAGACCGATCCCGAGGCCGGCACGATCACAATGCGTGTTGAGACCGATACTGGGGAGACGGCGCAGCGAGTGACAGTCCACGGCGCGGGGGATACAGCCGATCGCGTCACGACCGGGGGCGTCATACAGGTGTTTGGCCCCCTTGCCGAGCAGGGGACACGACAAGAAGCAACACGAGTTGTTGTTGTCGATCAGTCACCCAGCGATCGACTCTATAAGTTGGTGACCTCACTGGTCGGTGGTCTGCTTGCTGTGGGGCTGGCACTGCGGTACTGGCGAATTGACTGGCAAGCATTGGGGATCCGGAGGCGCGATCGCAATGGCTGAGCTGCTGACTCACGTGGCAGTGACCTACGTCGGGGCCACGATCATCACGTGGCGGATCAACCGGCTTGATAATCGGTGGGTACCCGTGGCGATGATTGGCGCCGTGTTGCCGGACCTGAACAAACTCGACTGGATTATCGGGGCCTACCGAGTTGAGGCCGCAGTGGGCCTCCCCTTTAATTGGGATGGACTACACACACTTGGCGGTGCCGTCCTGCTTGCCGGGGGCGGAGCAGTACTATTTCAGCACACACGTGATCAATATCTCGCCTGGGGGTGTCTGACGGCCGGAGCAGGCGGACATCTTGTTGTGGATTCAGTTAAGCAGTGGGCCGATGGGGCAGGCGATATGTACCTGTATCCGCTTTCGTGGTGGCGGCCGCCAACGCCGGGGTGGTATGTAACGGCCGATCGGTGGGTGCTTGTGGTAAGCGTGTTGCTGGCCAGTGTGGTCTTTATCTATGACCAGCATCGAAACACCGCCGGCTAGTCACCGACCGATCATAGGGCGTCAAGCCACCATCCGAAATAAAGAAAGGAAAACGCGTGTCCGGAAGCTGCTTACATATAGCCCAGATCGCGCAGGCGCTCCATCAGGTCTTCCTTGTCCTGGGCACGACCGGCGCGTTCCGTTGTATTCTCGATGTCTTGGAGCCAAGCCGGGTCATCGGCGGATTTGTCGGTGGATATCTCACTGCCCAGTGATCGAAAGCCATCCCAGTACTTTGGTGAGATTGGCAACTCGGCAGGCGTCAGGTCATTTGGCAGGTCATCCCGGTTCTCGGGAACATGCCCCTCGGGATAGTCCTCGACAGCTTCGGGGACCACATAGTTGAAAAAGCCATCCCAGACATCGCGTTCGGTAAACTGCAGA
>JBEQBL010000256.1:0-2997 GCA_041639835.1 Salinarchaeum sp. | reverse complement strand
TCGCATGAAACGCCAGCGATATGGGCTTGACTCTTCAGCAGGACAGAACACACCCATAGCCCCACACAAGACAGCAGGCGTATGCAGAACTACCCGGAAGCGACAGTTCCCCAGGCCAAGTGACTCAGTTTAGGCGTCACAAAATACCGATAGAGTCCGCACACTTCCGGATTATTGTACAACAATCGTGAAATAGCGTCACGATGTGTTTATATATCCCAGTAGAAATGTGCGGATATAATGGTGGAGTATGGACTGTTGGCGCTGGCGCCGCCGGTGGTTGCGATTGCACTGGCGATGACAACCCGGCAGACACTGATCTCACTGTTTGCCGGGGTGTGGATTGGCGCGTTGATCGTCGTCGACTGGAATCCGATAACGGCGACGGCAACGGCTATTGACTGGATCATTGAGACGATCATGACGCCGTTTAATGCCCGCTTTCTCGTCCTGATTATGTTCATGGGCGCCGGGGCGGCGTTCATTTATAAATCCGGTGGCGTACTGGCCTTGGAACGCTGGATCGGCGATCGAATCACCACCGCACGGGACTCCCAACTGCTGACCTGGCTGATTGGCGTGTTCATTTTCTTTGATTCCTATACCAGCACCATCGTTACGGGGAATGCAACCCGAGAGCTCTCCCAGCAAACCGACAGCTCCCGGGAAATGCACTCGTATGTGCTTGACTCGACAACCTCGCCGGTGACAACCTTTGGGCCGATTTCAAACTGGATTGGCTTTCAGGTCTCGATGGTGATTGTTGGCTTTGAGGCGCTTGATGTCTCCCTGGAGCAACTGGATGTGACCGCCTTCGGGCTATTCTTACAGAGCATTCCGTGGAACATCTACTGTTTCATGGCGTTTTTCATGGTCGGGCTGATTGCCCTGACCCAGCGGTTCTACGGACCAATGCTAACCGCCGAGTGGCGGGCCCGCACCACGGGCCTGACCATGCGTGAGGATGCAACTCCACTGTCGGATGTGACCGCCGACGTTGGGGAGCCAAGCGACAAGAACCCATCACTGGTGAATTTCTTTGTGCCGATTCTCACACTGATTGTCGTCGGCATCGTGGCGCTGTGGTGGCTTGGGGAAGGCTACCGGGCGGATGTCGATATCGCCACGGCCTTTCAGGAAACCGACGTCGCACTGGGGCTGTTGTATGCCGCCTTTGCGTTTATGGCAACCGGCATGGCCGGCGCGTTGGCCTACGGGACGATGTCCGTAAGCGAGGCCGGAGAAACAATCATTGATGGATTCAAGACAATGATGATCGCGGCGGCGATTATCGTCCTGGCGTGGACAATTGGCTATGCGGCCGAGCAGGTCAACACCGCCCAGTATGTCGTCGATCTAATGGTCGGCGGTGGGATTCCAGCCGGGGTACTGCCACTGGTGATTTTCATCGCCGCGATGCTGATTGCCTTTACCACGGGGACTTCCTGGGGCACGATGGGGATTCTAACGCCCATTGCGATTCCCCTTGGCTATGAACTCAGTGGGCTTGAGATCCTGCCGGTGTTGATTGGTGTGTTACTCGGCGGCGCCATCTGGGGCGATCACTGCTCACCAATTAGCGATACGACGGTCATGTCCTCGATTTTCGCCGGCGCCGATCATATTGATCACGTCAACAGCCAGATCCCGCTAGCGTTGACCGCCGCCGGGGTGACGATCATCGTGTTGGGGCTGTATGCCCTTGGGCTCACACAGGCGGTGATTGCACTGCCACTGGCCTTTGTGCTGACCGGGCTGACCGTAATCGCGCTGAACAAACTCGATGCCCGACGCAAGGGCCTGCCGGAGGTCATGCCGACGCGTGAGGAACTGGCCGATGTGGATCCGGACCGGGACCGTGATCAACGAATGATAGAAACCGATGGCTATGCCCTGCTGACGCCGGTGTCGGCGGTGGCACTGCTCGTTGTCGTGGTGTATTTGGCGGTGGTCTTTGCCTTTGCAACACTCGGTGGGTGAGCACAGGCGAGGCTGCAACCACGCCGGCAACGATCGCGCTTGCAGTGAGGGGACAACATATGCTACGAGGGCGATGGCAATGAGAATGTTTTAGCCAGCCGGGATACGTGCTCCGGGTATGACACATCGACGGGGGGATCCCCGGTGGAGCTGATCGATGAGGAGGGCAACCTCTTCGGGGTTGTCAATATCATCGACGCGTTGGTGGTGCTGGTGTTACTCGCGGTGCTGGTTGCCGGGGCCGCGTTGGTGATGAACGCCGGCGATGAGTCTGATCCCGCGAATGAGGGCCCACAGATGGAGCAAACACACGTGACCCTTGATCTGGGAACCCAGCCGGAGTACATTGCGGCAGCCATTCAGGCGGGTGATGAACACGTACCAGCTGACTCGGAGAATGTCACGATTACGGACGTGCATGTGACCCCACAGGGTGGTGATACCCATGTCGTGGTCCGGGCGGCTATCGAGAGTACGGTAAGCGATGGCACTATCACCTTCGATGGATCACCAGTTCGGCTTGGCACCGCACTGTCGATTGCAACGGAGACGTATGCTGTCGAGGGACAGATTGTGGCTGTCGGAACAGATGACACCCTCCAGCGTGGTGAGGAGACAGTGGTTGTGCGAGCAACGCTGCCGGATGCGGTACAACAGCGGGTCACAGCCGGGGACTCAATTATCGTTGCCGGGCGAGAGGTTGGGCAGGTCAATGACGTTGCCGTCATTAACGAAACAGCAACGGCAGAATCAAGTGAGGTCCTTGTTGAGACAACGCTCACGACGCATATCCAGACAGACACGCCACAGTTTGGTGGCCAGCCGGTTCGCAATGGCGTGTCGATCACGATTGTGACCGAGGAGTATCGGGTCCAAGGGCAGATCAATAGTGTCAACGGCGGGCTTGACGATGCAGAGATGATTGCAGCATAACCACGGAACGGAGCACACCTACAGCATTACCTGACAGATGACAGCAAGACAGATCACCACGGGCTCACGGATTGTTGGGGCGGT
>JBEQBL010000255.1:0-3000 GCA_041639835.1 Salinarchaeum sp. | reverse complement strand
AGTTCCCGTCCCGCCCGGTTGGCCGTCAAACTCTGGCAGCAGTGGGCAACCGAGACCACCCGGACTGAACCCTGGCAGCGGGGTAGCAAGAAGGTCCGTGCTTATGTGACCGCCTCGGATCTTCGGCATTGGATTCGCCGTCAGGACGCGAGTGTCTCAAAGGAGTATGCCCAGAAACTCGTGAGTCGTGTGCTTGATGCCTTCCGTGAACTCGCCCAGCATCGTGTCTATATTCGCAAGCGTAATCAACGCAAAAACGGGCTGCAGTATGAGGAGCGCCGGTTGATTCTCCCGGCCGACGCCGAAATTCCTGGTCACACATCAACGACGGAGGATCCACCGGGGACAGCTGACGTCCACAGGTGAAGCTGTCGGTCGGCCGTCTCACCACCCTATACAGGGGTGATCACACTCGGAGCACACTAGGGTCAACGATCACGACCCTCCGTTCGCGGATGTGAACGCCGTAGCGGTAGTTACAACAGCGGCTGAAGAGCGACGGTCGGCGACGCTTACACAGGACGCCGACCTCGCGTGGTCCTACTGACGACGGGTGTCCACGGAGACGATAGCTGTACCGGTCGATCACCACACAGCGACAAGGACGTCCCCTACCGAAGCCGTAGCGTCAGAAGATGGCGCCGATAATAGCCTGTGAGATTGTGTCAACAGCCGTCTCCCACAGCGAGACGCCGACGATAACTGACAGCAACACGTCCAAGCCAAAGAAGGTAAACAACAACGCCCCGGCAAAGTGAGCCTTGCGCATGTTAACCCGATCCGCAAAGCGATGGAAGAAGTAGGCATTAACCAGACTCACTGGAATAATCGCCAGCATTTCACCGATCCAGATCGCCGGCGTGGCCCCATACTGCACCGCCAGTCCAATCGTCACCAACTGGGTTTTATCACCAAATTCACCGGCAGCCATCAACGCAAAAATCGAGAGAAAGTGTCCAACACGGCCCCCGATGGACAGGCCAAACAGTTGAAAGTCCGTCTCCAAGTTGACACCGGCAGCACTCATCAGCCCCCCGTCAGCCTCAACAGCATCACCGGGCGTGCCACTGGCAGGGGCCGACCGTACCAACAACACCGCAAACAACAGGAACAGCCCGGCGGTCACCAGATCTAACGCAATGCCCGGAAGGACCTGTTGGAGCCCCCGGCCAAAGAGAATCTCAAGGGCTGTCCAGCCGGCAAAGGCCGCCCCGGCAGCCCCAACAACCACCAGTGGATGATACCGAGTCGACAATGCCGCAATGATCAACTGGACTTTCTCTCCCGGCAGGACAGCCAGTTGCGTGACAAACGCGATAATAACAATGTCCAGAAAGTCAGCCATCCTTAACTCCTCTGTCGCTGTGGCGTTGGCTCGCCATCTTGCTTGGCGGCGGTCACGTGAATTGCTGTGGCAATCTCTTCTGGTACGCTTTGTTCAGTCTCATCAACGGCAACAGTAACCATTCCAAATGGCGCTCGATCCACCACCCGCACCGTCCGCCCCGGTCGAATCCCACGATCTGCCAGATAGGATAGTTCCGCCTCATCATCAACAGTTACCCGACGGATCGTCACCACTGCCTCGGGATCACACTGGGCAAGGGCGGTTGTCTCCTCGACGGCCGGGACCTCAAGATCGGCATCCGGAATCGGGTCTCCATGGGGATCGGTATCGGGATCATCTAACGCGGCGGCAATCCGGGTCTCAAAGGTCTCACTGATATGATGTTCCAGCGCATCGGCCTCAGCATGAACGGCCGCCCAAGAATAATCCAACTGCTCCATAAGATAAGTCTCAAGCAGTCGATGATGACGCAGGACCTCAATCGCGACCAGTTCGCCGTTGGGCGTCAGTTCGGTACCAGCGTACGGCTCGCGTTCGACAAGTCCCTGGTCAGCCAGTGCATCAAGCGTATGCGAGACTGTCGGGGCGGTCTTCTCAAGATGGTCCGCGATTGTGGATGTTGCGACCGGTGACTCTGACTGCCTGGTTAGATAATAGAGGGCCTTGAGGGTATCTTCCTGTGCAGCGGTTAGCTCCATCTAATCACAAGTTTAGTAGGGGCTAATTTTATTATTACGATTCAGGTTTCGAGTGACTCACCTGTTAAGGCCGTCTGTGGTGCCCACACGGAGGGCTCAATGATCATGTCCCGATACGTATTCAGCAAGCACAGTGAGCGATCGCCGGTTACAGCACCCACAGATTGGCGCCACATTGAGCTGTCCACGCCTAAACAGTAGTTGCTGAATCGATTGATAAGAGTCCTCGCTGGAGTTCAAAAATAACTCACAGTCCTGCGCACCTGGTGCACGGCTTTTAGATCCGGTGATCACTTCGTCGAGCCGTGTCAAAAGTCCCACGCCAGCAACTACGACAAAGCTGTGGGATTCAGCGTGGACTCCCGTTCTGGCCGATTCCTTGGCAGGATAACGACGGTTGACGTGTGATGTCCCCAATCTCGTTTTAATACTCTGATATGTACGCTTGGTCGGTAGATTAATTCTGATTGGCAGTATAGCATAATGAAATGTCTCGGCGCGATGCCATTGCGCTGTTGTATGTTGATGACGATCCGAATATGCGGTCATTGACTGCTGACATGCTCACTGGGAGTAATGAGCGCTTTGAGGTAACAACCGCTAGTACAGCAGCGGAAGGGCTTGATTGGGTCCGTGATCATACCGTTGATTGTATCATCTCTGATTATCAGATGCCGAAGATGGATGGCCTTGCCTTTCTTCGCGCCATTCGAGAGGAGTATCATGATGTCCCGTTTATTCTGTTTACCGGTGCTGGCGATGAAGCAATCGCCAGTGAGGCAATTACCGCTGGGGTCACCGAGTATGTCCGGAAAGGAACCGGTATCGACCAGTACACGATTCTTGCCCATCGTATTACCAATGCGGTTGATCAGTACCGCACACAACGGCGGGCTACACACAGTTACCGTGCTATGGAGACGGCCGCAGAAGGCCTGAGTCTAATTAAACCAG
>JBEQBL010000254.1:2172-3026 GCA_041639835.1 Salinarchaeum sp. | reverse complement strand
GAGAGCAGTATAACGACTGTGGAGACTCCAAGACGCCACTCACAAACGGATGACCAATGAAACAAGGTAGTCAGAAGTTCACTACAAAAACGAAAGATTGGTCTCACGCTCAATTATTTCATAGCCTTGGGCGTGTAGGGCCCTTGTTCGATATGCTCTAGCAACAAGCCACTGTGGGAGCCGTCGTAGACCAAAGCGGCGGGCCGACTGGGCCCGAATATCAACAATGGTCTGCGTATCGTCATCCGCCTGTTGGATATCAATATAATACGTTCCCCATGGTGATCCTCCTGCGGTCACAACAAGTTCATAGTCTGCGTTATTCTGATCCGATGTTGGATGGCTCTCGACAACCATTTCCACTGATCGCACTCCACCTAGATACGGGATCGTATACCGCCCGCCGTTATCAGTCGGCTCGATATTATTGGTCAATCCCCATTGAAATGCCAGCATCGGGGGCGTCGGGCCGGTGAATTCCGCACGGACGGTATCGACTGCTTTTGTTGTTGTGAGCCGATGGTGACCTGAGGTGCTGTATATCGGGAGGCGGATGACAAGCAGTGTTACACCGGCAAGAAGCAGCCACGGCCAGAATGACAAAATAAAGAACCCAACGCCCACGACGCCGACGACAACAACAGCAATCAGATACGTCAGTGGCCGTGCCCGACGATAATACTGCTGTGCGACGGTCACTGCCTGCGACGGGCGGTCGACAGAAGCGGTTGAGGACATGGTTGCTCTTGCTACGTCAGCCACAAGAAATCGAATACCCTGTTTCAGTGCGTGATACCTGGCGTCTGTCTCCTGATAATTATCACCGATTATTTATCCGTTGCTACCCGAACCAA
>JBEQBL010000254.1:0-2162 GCA_041639835.1 Salinarchaeum sp. | reverse complement strand
AATATCACGGATAACAGACTGTGTATTTCGCTCCTGAAAGCCCGAATCGACAGTGAACCGTATTATCGCCACCGGTAACACGCGCATCTTTGAGACGCGTATCACAGGGCTCACCAGACGAGTAATTCGCCCGTTTGATCGCTGCTTTCTGTCGTTAGCAGCAAAGCAAGACACAGTCTCACTCGACATCCGCCATTTCAATAGTATTACATGCTGACGCGAGCGCTCCAAGTATCATCATCCCGATCCCTGCAACCGCCGCCGCGAGTGATATCTTAAATCCAAGCGCAACTCCAGCAAATTCCGACGCCGCCACCAATGGCATTTCGACGTTTGATTGCACGACTTGCTGCCCCCGAGTGATCCAGCACATCCCATATCGATCGATAGTGAAAAAGCAGGGATGCATTGAATGTGTATAGCACTAGCAGTGAACTTAGTATCACGGCTGACTGACTGCGACCAGCCATGTACACACTCCCGGCTACCAACGCCCCAGACATAACAGCGATGATATATTGGAGGAACTTGCGCATCTACATCGCGTATGCAACGGAGGTGATAAAGTCCATATTTCGCTGTTTCTGAGTGTGTGACTATCCCCCGCCAGTCTCCCGGTCACCAACTTCCGCTCGCAGCTCGTGTCTAATCGTATGACAGGTCACTGCTGTTGTCCGCGATCCTGTCGTGGTGTGGCCCTGTGAGCCCGTAATCCAGCACCGGACGGTTACTGCTCACCCAGATGGGTCCGTTCCTGTGTCAGGTTACCCAGTCGATCACTGTTGCAAGGAGCAGACGAAGTTGTGGCACCCGGTCAGTGGTAGACACACATGAGATTATACGGTCTTCGGTGATCTGTGCGTTGGCGGATTGGCCTCCGCTGTCGGTCCAGACAACAGTGGTCGCATTACTGGTAGTTCCGTATGACCCGGCGATCTCAAACCCTGGTGGGGCATGGAGGACAAGTCGATCAGCCCCTGGATATGGGCTCCCCTCTCCCCCGGCTGCAAATGGCGGTGGATCACGTGTCTGAAACGCATCAAAGCGCAGGACACCAGCGGTCATGTGCGTCATATTTGGTGCTATGTAGGTGACAACAAGCGTATTGCCGTCCATCGCGGTCTCAAGTTGTTGCCGCCTGTCAGCAACAATGTAGGAGACATCCTGAACGATAGCTCGTCGCTGGGTATTGTTCTGTAACTGCGCAGCGCCGGTTGTAAGTGTGACACGAGCGGTCACCTGTGTCGTGCCGTTTTCATGTGGGTAAAGCTCTGCTGTGCTTGTCTCACGTGTGATGGTGACATTATGATCGCCCGCCGCGGTATCAAGCGCATCCGTACATACGCCACATACTGGTTCTGGGGGGGCCTTCGCGGCGACGCCTGGTATCATGAGCACGCCAACACTGAGTGTTAGGAGCAGTAGCAGGCTGATCCTCCAACCCCTTGGGACAGTCACTGACACGCTTCCAAGCCGATGACTTCGTGCGGATGTTCATAATACCAGTGAAAGGATCAGTCACGCCTTGTCTTATGACGGTTCACGTGCTCTGGGTCACACCCACCGCCACAGACGTTTGTTACCCCGGAACCAAGCGGTCGTATGGGCGCCCAGGATTCAGACAGGAATCAGCGCACAGTGTCTGTGACTCCATCGATCCATGTTGAGACATTCGTGACGCACTGAAGACTGACATGGAAGGCCGACGAGGTCACACAGTTTCTGACTATCATTGGCAATATTGCGGCAGTCACCCCAGCCATACCGGCGGTGGTCGACAATGCAACCTTGCCGGCGGAATCCGTACACAGACCATCACGTGATGAGGCGGCTTCACAGCGGTAACAGCGCGGAAGCCACGGCTTTAGCCGTTGGTCGCTGACCACTGACTGACGAATGGTCGCACAAGTCGGCGTACAATTCCGGTAGCCCCCGCAGCGGCCAGTCGACCAACTCCGGTCATCCCAATTTTCTGCTCATCAAGTATATACCGCGGTGGCTTCTCATCGGTGTCAGCCTGCGTAATAATATCCTGTTGCGCCGCAATATCGATTACGCGACGAACCTGTGACTCGGTCAACTCACACCCTGCAGCGAGTTCCGGAACTGTCTGTGGATCATCTCTGAGCTTTCTTGCCACAAGACGGATACGCAACATCATA
>JBEQBL010000253.1:0-3040 GCA_041639835.1 Salinarchaeum sp. | reverse complement strand
ATAGATTAGTTTTGTACAAGTATTTTACTGTCGGATAGAACTCTTGAATATAGCCGAATACTACCAAATGCTACTAAATTTGGGAACAGTTACGAACCCCCGAAATAGGGCCATGAGTATGCCACATCCCACCCCGATCATAATACCCCCAACAGCTTGCACGCGTTGTGGGGCCGCTGCCCGTGGGGTGAACTCGACGGCTAAGACCAGATCGTATGCTTTCCTGGCAAGTGCAAGCAACGTTCGTGGACGCACTATATGAACGAGGCCTGCACTGATCAGTCCAGTTCCAAGTAGCCATCCATGTAGTCGACGGGGACACATAATGTGTGCAGTCTTACCGTGTTAGTGTTCATAGTGGTTTGGACACTGCATCGTCTCTTTTATAAGCCCGCTGGTGATTGCGTTGCATATGACTGAACGTCGAGCCATCCTCGGCGGCTTGTCACTGGCAATCGCCGGCGTCCCACTGGTCCTCTATTATGGGCTTAGTTCATTTGGCTATCTGGGCGCCGCATTCAGTATTATTGGAATTCTCATTGCTGCGGCAGCTGCCTACGTTGATTAGCCGGCGATACCTTCTTTCTGTTGGAGACTCTAGGAAAGAATATATGATGGCTCCAACGCACGCAATCGCCGGTGCCAGTCTTGCACTCCCGCTGCTTGCGGTGGCACCTGAGTTTGCTGGAGTGGCCGCCATCGCGGGCCTTCTCGGCGGCTTGGCACCGGACTTTGACCTTTATGTGGGCCATCGCCAGACGCTTCATTATCCGGTGTATGGCTCCGGACTGTCTGTTGTCGCCCTTAGCCTTGCGGCGGTCCTTCCGACGATACTAACCGTTAGTGGTGCTGTGTTTCTCACCGCGGCGGCGCTTCATGCAGTCAGCGACGCTTTCGGTGGGGGCTTAGAGTTACGCCCCTGGGAAGCAACATCAACACGTGCAGTGTATGATCATTACAATGACCAATGGCTCATTCCACGGCGCCTCATCAGATATGACGGGGCCCCGGAAGACTTGCTTGTTGCTGGTGTGCTTGCCGGTGGTGTCATTGCTGGATTTGGCATCACGTCGGTCGTTGGCATGTCTGTCCTCGTGCTAGTCGCCCTTGGCACGGTCTATGTGCTCTTTCGTAAGCCTTTGGCCGCCATTGCTGCTTGGCTGTTTCCACAGCTGCCCTGTTCGATTCATCCATACCTGCCCGATCGCTACCTGCAAGCGACGGAGTAAGTATTCGCTTTTCTTAGCGTGTTTTTCTGACGGACTACTCTTGTAGCCGATCAAGCACCGTCCCAAGATACACTTC
Source organism: Salinarchaeum sp. (assembly GCA_041639835.1). GTDB lineage: Archaea > Halobacteriota > Halobacteria > Halobacteriales > Salinarchaeaceae > CAZFMU01. The sequence continues at coordinate 1,735 of JBEQBL010000253.1, read as the reverse complement.
GCCCCATATCGCGACGACAACCGCTCCCACCGTATTGAACGTGAGATCCCAGATTGTATCCGTGAGCCCTGTTTGTGATAATGGCATGGTAAGCAGCGTATGTGCTGCAATGATGTCAAGACCAAACTCAAATACCTCCCATAGTACCCCACATGCAAGAACAAAAACAACAATATAGACACTAATTGCTCGACGTGGGAGTGTAATCTGATTATCGTATAGATCAATTGCCCGGAACGTAACGTACCCGGCAGCCGCCACGACGGTTGCTGACAGCACATGCGTTAGGTGATCCCACCACCCGACTTGAAAGTACAAGCCAGCTGACCCAAGGGCATGCAGACAGACTGCTGCGGTAATCCATACAGTAAGTCCCGGCGTCAACACGACCCGAGAGTTCGAGCGAAGAGCTGCGGGAATGAATGTAACTGTTAAGCCCAGCCCAGCATTTGTGATCATCTTTGGTGCCCCAATCACAAGCCCATAGCTGGTTAGTCCCGCTAGTACAAGTTGCATCCCTCGGGTTGCTATCTGTGGTCGTTGACGGATGACGCTCAAGGGGTGTTGTGATTGGTCGCTCATATCGATTCCTTCTGTAATTGCCGCCGTAGCTGACGGGCTCGGTGTCTGAAATACAGATCAAATACAATCCCAGCAACCACCCCAGCGACAATGGCCCAGCCAAACTCAATCATCAGTGTCGTATTATCAGTCAGATAGGCGGTCCCCACGCGTTGATCAAGGTGGTACCGGAGTACCGCCCAGACCCCGGCGACGGCCAATGTGCTCATTATAACCAGAACAATTGCAAACCAGTGGGTCAACTCAAGCGGTCCGAAGACATGCAGTTCCGCAAGTAGAATCAATGCCACTGCCGCGATAGCTATATAACTCACAAATGGCCCATCGACGCCAGTCATACCGCGTATTCCAATTGGCAGTGTCGTCATTGCTACTAATTCCCATGGCATCATCACCTGCAGTGAGCGAGTTATCAGTGCTGGCGCAAGTAACAAACATATAGCACTAACTGTTAATCCCCCCCACGCGAGATCGCCCCTGTTGAAACTCAGCACGACGATCCCACAAAGCAGGAGCCATAGCAGCCAGGCAAGCATGGCATTGTACTGCTTTTGTTCAAACAATAGTCGGAGGTGATCCATCTGCCTTTCACTCATATCGTCGCAAGTGATACCTAAATGTCCATCTCCCATTTCTCTGCGCAACAGTAGGCAAAGCTACAGCAGCGGTCCCCAGTGACAAAGTTCTCCTTTTACAGGAATAGCCTCGTGAACTGCTCCGGGGTCAGCCCCGGAGTATCTTCCCGTGGATTGGGCGGACACACCCGACACACCATCGGTCTGATGGTATTCAACGGTATGTGGGGGTCACGGTCGGGCCGTCCACAGGCCCCGATGTCTGCCGTCTCAAAGTCGCTACGTGACTTTGCGGGCTGTACAAGAGCTTTGATCTTGTGAATGTCGCAACTCACATTTCCGCACTTGCGGGAGTGTGTTGAGAGCAGGCACATTTCTATCGTCTTGCGTTCTCAGCCACTTCTGCGGCACACTCACTCCAGCGCCACGATCGGCGTGGTCTTGATGCTCGCACTCACGGCATTTGAACCGCTTCTTGCATCGGTTCGCCCGCTCTGTGTGTCCACAGACCGGACACTGTTGGCTGGTGTACTCCGGGGCAACGTCATCTGACGGAATCCCGTGCCATTCCGTCTTGT
>JBEQBL010000252.1:1719-3053 GCA_041639835.1 Salinarchaeum sp. | reverse complement strand
CTCGGAACTTGATATCCGATGCCCGCAGCATTGACGAGCATGGGACAACAAGTGACCCGGTCGCAAGAATACCAAGCTGGATAGCAAACGCATCCGGGTGTCGCGGGAACAGATGCATAACCGGTTCGTCTGTAATCCCCATCTCAGCAAGGCCATTGGCAAACTGATACATGTGATCCCGCAGATCTGCATAACTCCGCTGGTGCCGCCCTCCAGTGGCATCTAAAAATCGGATCGCCACTCGGTCACCGAAATTCGAGGCATGCGAAGCAATTTCTGCCGGAATATTATATGATGACGGAATCTCCAGTAATGGCTGTTCCACTGACTGTTGATGATCTGTGGCCATATCACATGGCAGACTTGTTATACTATATATTTTTTATTATAGCCAGCATATTTGCAGCCTATGGAACGTCCACTCGTGCTCTGTCGGGGGATGATAAGTTAGTCCCAGTTGGGTGTCTCCCCGGCCAGAAATGCGGCAATCCCATCGGCGGCGTCGTCGGTAGCACACAGAGCCGCAAATTCTCGATTTGAATATGGAATCGCCGCCTCATAATCCATATCGGCCATTGTGTAGTAGGCTTGTTTCCCTCGTTGAACAGCCACTGGACTATTCTCAGCGATTGAATCGGCAAGGTTCACTGCCGTTTCAAACAGTTCCTCCTCTGGTACAAGCCGATTAGCAAGGCCCCAATCGTACGCCGTTTCGGCAGTGATCATATCGCCAGTTAATAGCAATTCCAAACACCGTTTCTCTGTTAGCGATCGCATTAACGGGACCGCTGGCCCCATACAGAACAACCCTAGCTTTGGGGCTGTTGCTCCGAGCCGAGTCCCTTTGGCGAGGACAGCTAGATCACAGGCGGCCAGCAGTCCCAGTCCGTTGGCAACAGCATGGCCATGGGCGGCGGCGATTGTGGGTGTGCCCATCTCTGTGAGTGTCACAAAGGGACGTTCCATGGCATTGACCCATTGCTGGTATCCAGCACGTGTGCCATACTCGGCATGTTCACTCACATCAATACCAGCTGAAAAGGCATCGCCGGCCCCCCGGATAATGATCACCCGAATTGTCGGATCTTGTTCGAAGGCAAGTAAGGCATCGTTGAGATCCTGTGCTAGCTGTAAACTGAATGTATTGAGCTCCTCCGGACGGTCAAGGACAAGCTCACCAATATGCTCCTGGCTGTCAGTACGGACTGTCTGATAACTCACAATTGCTGCCTGTTAAGGCCCTCACATGAAACTTTGGGTCATCGGTGCAGCTTGCCTTGTAAGCTACCTCACGGCCAAAGCCGTGGGCTTTCAGCGTGGACTCCCGTTCTGGT
>JBEQBL010000252.1:0-1709 GCA_041639835.1 Salinarchaeum sp. | reverse complement strand
GTCGTAGTAGGTATAGAAGCCCTGTCCGGTTTTCTTTCCAAGGTGGTCAGCTGCCACCTTACGTTGAAGCAGATATGGTGGACGATACCGGTCGCCAAGCTCCTCGGCAAGTGTTTCCATCGTATGCAGGCAAATATCAAGTCCAATGTGATCAGCGAGCTCAAGCGGTCCCATAGGGACGTTTGTTCCCAGTCGCATACCCGTATCAATGTCTTCCTTGGTTGCCACGCCCTCATCATACGCTCGAATGCCCTCAGCGATCCATGGCATAAGAATTCGGTTGGTCACAAACCCGGGCTTATCATCAGCCTCCCAGGTTTTCTTCTCTAACTGTTCGACAAATGCGTGTGCTGTCTCCGCAACCGCTGGAGCCGTTTCCTCACCGATGACAATTTCAACCCCCTCCATCACCGGCACCGGATTCATGAAATGAATACCGATGACCTGCGTTGGCCGGTCGGTAGCACTGGCAATGCTTGTAATCGACAAGGAACTCGTATTTGTCGCCAAGATTGCCTTCTCAGGTGTAACCTCATCAAGCGTCGTAAAGACATCCTGTTTCAGGTCAAGATCCTCAAGTACGGCCTCAATCGCAATGTCCACCTCTGCAAAGTCAGCCATCTCAGTGGTGCCATGAATACGGTCAAGCGTTGCTGATCGCTCAGTGGCATCAATCGCGCCGGACTCAACGGCGCGGGTCAGATTGGTCCGGATGCGATCAAGTCCATCCGCAACAAGATCTTCGTTGATATCGCGCATCCAAACGGTATGGCCGGCCATGGCGGCGACCTGTGCGATTCCACTGCCCATCGTCCCAGCCCCAACAACACCGACTACATCGATGTCAGCACTGTCTACAGTCATATTTGATTATGTATTATTCAACGAGTACCTAAATGTACCGGCGGGTGGGGAAAAAGACCGACAAGTGGATCACGATATGACGGATAAAAGTTGGAGTTCACGGCTTGAGCAAGTTGATTACTCGTTAATGGAATCTTCCAGCCGCAGTTAACGGTCACTGACGGTCATACTCTGCATCAGGCATCACAACGACTTTTCCAAACCCGTCCCGATCCTCAAGCATTTGATGGCCGGTGGCCGTCTCACTCATCGGCAGAACCTCCCGAATTCGTGGTTCAAAGGTTCCATCCCAAACTAACTCAAGTACTTCATCAACTTCCCCCGGAGTGGCCATGGTCGATCCAATGACGGAAAGTTGATTCCAGAAAATCCGGTTTAATCCGGCCCCAGGATCTGGGCCGGTGGTTGCCCCACAGGTGACAATCCGACCGCCTTTCGCGAGAGATTTCAGCGAGTCCGGGTAGGTTGCTGCACCAACATGGTCAACAACCATATCGACACCTCGACCGTCGGTGCGATCATAGATTGCTCGTGCAAAGTCCTCTGTTTCGTAGTTGATGAGATGATCAGCCCCACAGGCATCCGCATATTTGAGTTTCTCCTCAGTGGACGCTGTTGCATATACCTCCGCTCCGGCATAGGCAGCAATCTGAACAGCGGCATGCCCGACACCACCAGAGGCCCCCAGGACAAGCACGCTCTCACCGGCGGAGAGATCTCCCCGTGTCATCAGCATACGCCACGCTGTCTGAAACACAAGTGAGGCTGACCCAGCCACAGTCCAGTCGACATGCTCAGGTACCGTTACAAGATTGTCAGCCGGGACAGCAACCCGTTCGGCATGC
>JBEQBL010000251.1:0-3081 GCA_041639835.1 Salinarchaeum sp. | reverse complement strand
CATGCGTCCCCCCTCGTCCTCGTTCTCGACGCTGGCGACGAGGTACTCGCGGACGAACTCCTCCATCGCGTCGAACTGTTCGTCGGAAACCCGGGACTCCTTGATTTCAACCCCCACGGAACCACCTCAACGTACTCTTTCCATTGATCATCTTGCCCTAATGAACGAGCGTTTAACTCTTTAGGTTTACGTACGGGCCCGCAACACCCGCCATCTGTGTCTCACCCGACTTAGCCGCTCTGAGCCCGCCGTTGTCACTGTAACTCCACGCAATGATTGTTACTTTATGTGTTATTATTTCTATAATCGGGGCTGTACACCGAGAAGCCGTCTGCTGTGGCAGGTGTCTTTCACACGGAGTGCCCGTTTTCCGGTAGTCCATAGGTGTTTATCCACTGAGAGGCAATATCCCCCATGGCAGATCCGTCGACTGCTCCCGATCGTTCGCTGACCTCCGCTGGCGATGCGGATGACGATGGCGTTGATACCATTATCCATACCGAGTCGACCCAGCTTGAACGAACAATCGGACTTACCGGGGGACTTGCAATCGGTATTGGAACGATGATTGGTGCCGGGATCTTTGTCTTTCCGGGGTTAGCAGCCGCGGATGCCGGACCTGCCGCTGCTATATCATTTGCTATTGGTGGTATTATTGCTCTTCTTGTCGCCCTTCCAACTTCTGAACTGGCAACTGCTATGCCGAAAAGTGGTGGGGGGTACTACTTTGTTTCCCGCAGTCTCGGGACGGCCTATGGCGCAGTCGTTGGGTTGGGCCTATGGCTGGGACTTGTCTTTGCCTCGGCATTTTATCTCATTGGTCTTGGCTTCTATGTGAACGCGGCCCTAACAGAAGTTGGCATTGTCCTTGATATCAGTCCTGTTGTGCCACTGGGCCTGCTGTTTGGTGTGGCGTTGACGGCGCTGTCGGTTACCGGAACGAAAAATACGGCGGCCTTACAAAGTCTCATCGTTGGTCTCTTATTGATCATTCTCACCGGCTTTCTCAGTTATGGCATTCTTGATATGCTTGGCTTGTTTGGCCGCAGTTCCGTCCCGGAGCAACTGTTCCTTCCAGCAGAGACCGCCCTTAGCCGCTACCTTCCGGTTGTTTCAACAGCAGCACTAGTCTTTACCTCATATCTTGGCTTTGCTCAAGTTGCCACGGTCGCTGGCGAAATCAAATCACCAGCTCGTAATCTTCCACTTGCGATGGTTGGGTCGGTGCTTATTGTTGCACTGTTTTATGTGGTAACTATTTTTGTTGCAACCAGCGCCTTTGGGAGTCAACAACTCGGTGTCTTCGGTGAGACAGCGATGGTTGAGGTGGCCCGGTCATTCTTCGGTCTCGGTGGCGCTGTGGCCATTCTTATCGCCGGATTACTGGCCACATTTTCATCGGCTAATGCATCCATTCTTTCCGCCTCACGAGCGGTCTATGCAACCAGTCGCGATCAGTTGCTCCCACAGTGGGCAAGTCGACTGAATCGAACCTATGGCACCCCCCATATTGCCTTATCAATGACTGCAGGGCCAATCTTAGTCCTCGTCGCCACCGGCCGTGTCACAACCCTGGCTGAGGTTGCTTCCTTTCTTCACCTGGTGATGTACGGACTTATCTGCATCTCCGTGCTGGTACTGCGTCGTCGAGATCCGGACTGGTATCAACCAGCCTTTCGTACACCTGCTGCCCCGGCCCTCCCACTGCTCGGTGCTGGCTGCAGTTTTGGACTTCTGGTATTTATGGACCCAGTGTCGATTGTGCTTGGCACCCTAGTTATGATTGGCTGCTATGGATGGTTCCGGTATTATGCCAAGGATGTCGTACTGAAGGACAATCTCTGATCTATACATCCGCTTTTCAATGGGATGAGAACAATCCAGTAGCCCCGGGCGGATTCGAACCGCCGTCCTGGGCTCCAAAGGCCCATATGATTGGCCACTACACCACGGGGCTTTGCTGACAGATATACCCGTACTGTACAAGTGCTTTATCGTTTTGCCACGGGCGTATATCGGTTATCTATATGGACTGGCTTAAATCCATATACTACGACCGACCGATTGCCTGTTGTGTCTTCTCACTGATTGCCGGTGTATACACTCCCGCTGTGCAAGCACAATCGCCGGTCTGGTTAATCGGCGCCCGTTTTGGCCTCTGCCTCAAGCTCGGTGCCCTCAAGCCGATGGCATGCATCAGCGTCGATATCAAAACAGTCCGGACACTCCGCTGGACGGTCAATGATCGTGTCTAATCGTTCCGCGACCGTCTCATCAATCACACTCTCAAGAGCCTGTGCCTCGGCCCGATACTGGTCGACCTCAAGGACGTTCTTTAGAAATCGCTGTAAGATACAGTATGTCTCAATAGCATCCCGGGCCCGTGTTGTGCCCTCCTCAGTGAGCGTTGCGCCTTTGTATTTTTCATGATCAACCAGCCCCTGTTGTTCAAGCTTGCCGATCATTTCGGTCGCACTTGCTGGACTGACATCAAGCAGTTCTGCAAGTGTACTGGTTGAGGCTGGGCCATCATCAAGTCGTTGTGCTACGTAGACTGCTTTGAGGTATTGATCGATTGTGTTCATGCTCCAGACTCCATGAGTTCAAGCACTGCTTGTGCACCCTGCTCTTCCTGATCGCGGATTGCCTGCAGTTGATCAAGCAACGTCTCACGGTCAACTGAAAATGAGGCGTTGCTGTCCTCAATTGCAGCAATGAGGTCCTCGTAGAACTTGTAGGCGCTTTCCTCACTGCAGAGTTGATCATACAACACATCATCAAAGCTCTCGGGACGGGAGGCTGCATAATGATCGCCAACAAGCGCATCAATTTCCTCGGGGGCCATCGGGTCCGCATTGAGTTCCTCAAGCAACCCCTCTAGCTGCTGTCGATGCACGGCTGACTCCTCACTGGCGTCTGCAAGTAACTCAGCAACGACATCATCAAGCTCTGCAAGTGATCGTTGATGCCGTCGCGCCCGCGCCTCATTGACCTCCTCAAGCACAATCCCGATCTGCAACAACCGGGCCAGCTGGTGATCCGACGAGACGCGCTGGCGTAGGCTCATATGCATCGAACGCA
>JBEQBL010000250.1:990-3099 GCA_041639835.1 Salinarchaeum sp. | reverse complement strand
ATCAACAAAGGAAACTCCCCGATAGGTCCCGGGCAACATTGTGCGTTTTAGCCGACTCCGAAAGCCACGGCGCCCGTCCTCAATCGCTTCACGTGACAGTTGCTTGAATCGATCGATCCCAATCTTATCAATGAGCCCCTTGACCGAGTCACGAATCATCAAACAACCCGTAATTCGAGTTCGTTCGTCAAGTTTGAGGAAATCTGGCGTACGAGTCTTGGCGGGATACTCACGCTTCCAGGAGTTGTAAATCTCAAAGTTCTCTCCAATCTTCCGAGCAGTATAGTAGGCGCCATCGCCAAACCGTGAGGCTTGAGACACGTTCATACTCCCCGGTCCAATCGCGCCGGTGTCGATGACGTGATTAACACCACCCGCCCATGCGACTAACTCCCCTTCGTGGAAAATTGGAATTAATGTCATCAGGTCACACGGGTGGACATCGCCGACGTGCGGGTCATTATTGATAAAGATATCACCGGGTTCAATCCCGGGATTGTGTTCGTAGTCGTGATTGATCATATATTTAATCGCCTCACTCATCGTGTGAACGTGGACGATAATGCCCGTTGAGACGGCAATGGAGTCTCCTTCGGGGGTGAAAAGGCCGTAACAGAGTTCCCCCTCTTGTTCGACGATTGGCGTAGCTGAGACCTCTTTTGAGGTTTCACGAGCGGTTACAAGATCTCCTCGCAGGCGGGAGTACAACTGTTCGTACCGAATGGGGTCTGACTCCTTGAAACTCAGTTCGGTCAAGCCGGCATAGTGGCCAGTGGCTTCCGTTTTATCCTCCAGTACTGCGAGTTGCTCACGAAGTGTCTTGCCGCCCCAGCCAATGCCCTGTCCCTGTGCTCGGTTCTCGCGGACCGTCTGTTTCTGTTGTTTCGCTGCGGTACGCCGTTTGTCACGTATGTTGTGATTGCTCGCCATAATGTAGCTCCTCCAAGATAAGGACGTTATCGCCGACGATGAGATCGCCGGAGATGTGTTCATGAAGCATGAGTGACTGTGCGAGATCGTCAATGCGGGCCTTCCCGGTCAGTGTTCGCTCGGAAATTCCAATGCAAATCCGATCGACATTATGATACAGGGCAAATTCGACAACGGCGGAGATATCTGGGAGGCTATTGATCGTATACTCGATACCATAGGTACTCATTGGATTCATACGCTGAATGAGTGGTCCAAGGTCGCTAACCGAGGGCAACCGTAGAAAATGCACGATCTCCTCATCCGTCACGAGTGACTCAAGTACCTCTCTGACGGCGGCGTCCTGTTCCGGGGACTTGATAATAATAATCGTGCTCATTCTTGTGGCCCAAAGAGGAGTTCACAGAAGTTGTGCTGGACGCGACGTAGCCGTTCGCTAAGTGTTGCCCGACTAATATTAAGTTCGGTGGCGATCTCCTCGGCGGTCACCTCCTGTGGCACCTTGAAATAGCCCATTTGATACGCCGCCTCTAGGACTTGCAGTTGCTTGTCGGAGAGTTTTCCTGACATGCTTTGTTTGATCTTGTTGCTTCCAAGCGGGAACCCGATCCGGTCAGTCTGGGTGGTCCCAATCAACTCAAGGGACCCGTACTCGGCTTCAATCGCTCCAGCAACATCTTTGAGTTCATTCCAGTCTTGCACCGACGCGATTACCTCCAGTTGTGCGTTCTTTGCCACAATACGATGAGGAATGGCTTGATGTTCGGTGAGCAAGGGCAGGACCGAGACATCCCTCAGACTGGCGATTGCACTGAGATAGTACGTGTTGTTGTGATCAACCTCGGCCTCAATCACGTCGACAACATCAATCTGTGGAAGCTCACTTGTCAGTGTCTCCCGGGAGAGATGAGTTTCCGAGTGGATCGTTAAAAATAGTAAGACATCATCGCCAGCAACAGGCAGTGCGTTGTCGATTTCAATGCTCTTGATTGCATCACTGGCCTCAAACAACCGCAGTGGCACCCCGGCCAGCCCAAACTGGAATTCAATTCTGAGCATACATCGCCAAGCAGGTTGTTAGCATCGTCAGAGAGTATATGCCCCTTCTGTACCCGCTGTTAGTATCCGAATGTGAGCCTGGGTCCTAAATGTTCCTCCCATGGTGGCTGTCTGCATACA
>JBEQBL010000250.1:0-980 GCA_041639835.1 Salinarchaeum sp. | reverse complement strand
ACGGCTGTGAACACATAGGCCTGATTATGGCCTGGGATAATAACATCGGATTAGACGAACGCAAGTTGATCATACGGGCCGAAGAGGGCCCAGCCTATGTGTGATTATCCCGGCGTTGGAATCGGCTCTTCAATCCACTCATTGTAGAAGGTCTCAATATCCGGTTCAAATTCGTGGATTAACGGATAGCCGGGCATGACGTTTGTGACCTCAAGTAGGGTATTACACCCTGGGCAGAAGAACTCCCGCAACTCCATGTAATCGGGGTGAGGGTGCATGTTCTCTGGATAGATCTCAAGATACTCATCCTCGGTGTCACGGACATTAATCAGCGCCTCTTCTTTCCAGTTTTCATCATGTGCACAAAACTCGTGCCCACAGTCACACTTGATAACCCACTCGTCCTCCGATTTGGCGACCACATACAGGTGGTCGGCATAGGGAATAATAATTGGGTCGTCCCAGTCAACGCGGTCCTGTAATACGGCTCGAACCTTCTGGAACCGATCCGCGTCCTTGAAATCGCTCATCATGTCGTGCAACTGGCCCCATTCTAGATTATCGTCGACGAGGTCCTCGATGTGTTCGCGTGGATAGGATTCAGGCATTGGTGATCACGTTAGGGTTGGGATAGTGTCTAAATTAGTCGTCATCCAGTGCTTGTCCAAGCGTTGGTTCGCCGAAGGAGGCATCGGGCGTGGCAAGATCTTTGATCGACCGACTGGACGACCAGGTATACGGCACCTGTGGTTCATCTGTCCGGCCGACTTTCCACCACGTCTCATGACTTCGGGTTGGGTTTTTCCATTTCCGCCGGAAGCCGCTGTCAAAGCGGTTCTGCAGGGACTGCTCGGCTTTCTCGCTGAGGTCAAACTCGAAGTCGGATGGCAGATCCCAGAATGAACGGTAAAAGGTGGCAAACTGTTCGCTCATCCGCATACTGCTTGCGTAGGTCTTTTTCACATCGTCAATGAGCTCAT
>JBEQBL010000249.1:0-3128 GCA_041639835.1 Salinarchaeum sp. | reverse complement strand
AGCCGCATCAAGCGCCGCGTCAAGTTGGTCCACATCAGGGCCACCACCCTGGGCAAAGTCCGGCGGGCCACCCCCACCGCCACCAACACGGCCAGCCAGTTGTTCGACCACGGCTCCAGCGTCTACAGGGGCCTCATCAGGCGTTGCAACGACAAACTGCGCCCCGTTAGCACCACTCCCAAGCACGGCCACGGAGCCATCGTCAACAATCGCGTTGGCTGTTGCCCGGAGCTCGTCAATATCACTATCGATACGACGGATCACAGCTGTCACAGACCCAAGGTCAATTTGCTCACCGCCACCGGTGTCCCCAGCCCGGGCAGCCGCTAATTCTTCCTGAAGATCTTCGATCTGTTTGCCACGTTCCTTCCATTCGGTGAAAAACCGGGCAGCGGTATTAGGCACATCCGTAGGTGCCACATCAAGAATATCGGCCGCCTCATACAGGGCATCTTCAAGCTGCTGGGTGGCGGTAACAGCTGCGTCGCCAGCCGAGAAGACAATACGCTCAACGCCATCCTGGACGCGTTCTGTCGACCGAATTTTGATCGTTCCGATCTCGCCGGTCCGATCCACATGGGTCCCGCCACAGGCTTGGACATCATTATCGACGGAGACAACACGAATACGCTCACCAGCCGGAATGCCGCCCTGATAAAGATCAAATCCGTACTCATCCTCGGCCTCGTTGCGATCGCGCCATGCAGTGTCCACAGGAATATTCTGTCTGACAAGTTGATTGGCAAGTCGCTCAATGGCCTTGACCTGCTCACGGTCGATCCGCTGATAGTGCGTAATATCGATTCGCGAACGGTCAACGCCTTTTTGTGCCCCCGCTTGATGGATATGCTCGCCTAAGATCTGGCGCGCACTATGGATAACAATATGAGTAGCGGTGTGATTACGCATCAACTGGCGTCGACGATCGGTGTCGATACTTCCGGTGACCATATCGCCTTCTTCCGGGGCTGTCCGGACGCGATGCCGGATGACACCATCGGTGATCTGCACATCCTCAACATCGATTGTGCGGTCATCGGTCGATAAGGTACCATGATCAGCCGGCTGGCCACCGCCCTCCGGATAAAACATCGTCTGGTCAAGGATGACATCGTAGCCGTCGTCAGGACGGTCAACGACATCAAGCACAACTGCCTCAAACTCGGTGCCGTATGGAGCCTCGTAGTAGAGACGCTCTGTCTCCGGGAGGTTGCGGAGCCGTGACTGTGGGTCATACGCCGTTTCCGTTGTCGATTGGGCCTCCGTCTGTTCGGCTTCATCATGACGGCTTGCCACAAGCCCATAGAAGTCATCAGGAACGGAAACAGGGACCTCATACTCTTCGGCGATCTCAGCAACGGTATCAGGCTGAATACCATGGGAGTCATACAGTTCAACCAGTTCGGTCGTCGGAATCGGCTCCCCACGCTCGGCGTACTCGGCTGCTAAGTCTTTGACTCGCCGTCGTCCACGCTCAAGCGTTTCCCGATATTTCCGGAGTTCGGTCCGGACAATTTCACGGATCGTATCCCGGTTTGTATACTCAAGTCGCTTGGCCTGCATATCAACAAGTTCGTCAAGAGGGGCATCGATGCCGACCTCGTCGACGAGTCGTTTTGTGCGTCGGAGCACCATCCGAGCAAGGTATCCAGTCCCCACATTCGACGGGACAATGCCGTCGCCAAGCATATACGCCAAGGTACGGCAGTGATCGGCAATAGCATAGATCGATTCAAGTGGCGTCAAGAGTGATCGTAGTCGCTCGACATCAACGCCAACAGCCTCGGCAATATCGTCACGGGCTGCTTCGACATCCTCAACGTCGTCAATATCAAGCGTTCCAGCAAGACTAGCAGCCTCGTGGATAATCTGCTGTTCCTCGACGGTATAGTCGATCTCAGCATTGTCCTTTAAGAAGCCAATCATTTCCGGATAGATGGCCTCATAGACGGTGGGGGTACCTTGTGACATCCATGTCCAACGCTCAAGGCCATAGCCGGTATCGACCACATAGGTATCCATATACGAATACCGGTTGCCGTCTTTTAGTTCGAACTCGCCATCGGGGTCTTGCTCCATTGACATGAACACAAGAGTTGCCAGTTCAAGTCCCCGATAGATGACCTCAATTGCTGGGCCGGCGTTTCCGCCGCCTACCCATGGATCCTCAATGTAGACGACCTCATCGAGATTCGCGCCCATCTCCGCAAGCAACTCATCACAAAGCTCGACAGTTCGGTTTTTCCAGTAGACTTCCCCCTCGTAAGCGTACTCATCTGGGGCCTCCTCGCGTGTATTAAAGGCATGGTGGGCCATCATCTCAAAGGCCATTGTATGCCGGCCGGTTTTCCCGACGTTGTCGATATCCTGCATGCGGATACAGGGCTGTGAAATCGTCAGTGGATTCGCTGGGGGCGGGGTTTCGCCACTTGTAACGAGTGGCTGAAAATCATAGATTGATGCCTGTGTTAACAGGACATCATCCCGCCACCGGTTTGCGGCCACCGGATATGGCGCAATTCGCTCATGATCACGGGCCTCGAAAAAGGAAAGAAATGCCTCACGCATTTCCTCAAGTGTGTATGTCTCCGCGAAGCCCGGATTTTCGATAAACTGATACGGCTCACAGGGCGGCTCCCCGCACAGCTCACGGTCAGCATCACGCGTCCAGAAATGATCCCCACACTCCGGACACTGCTTGCGATGAAAGCCGTGTTCCTCGAAGTAATCGAGATGATATTCTTCCTCGAGGGAACTCATTGAGGATAGGTGGCTGTGGAATCGGTAAAACAGTTCCGGGACTGTCGTGCAGAAAGGACACGTCGCGCAACACGCGATAGAATCAACAACGGGCAAAGCAGCCTCACACGCGGTGAGGTGCGAACGTGCTTAGCTAATTTCAGGCGCTAAGCCCCCTTCCTCAAGGAGCAACGTAGGGAGCGAAGCGACCGAGTAGCGTTAACGAGAACGGGGTTCTCGTTCGCACATCAGAAATCAAAGAGTTCTGAGGACGCAGTAGGGAGGGGATACAGCGCCGTCTTCGGCCTTCATACAGCAAACTGTTGCTGGCTCATAGGCCCACGAACCGATACACCTAAGTTGATATAATGTTTAAACTCTGATGATGG
>JBEQBL010000248.1:0-3149 GCA_041639835.1 Salinarchaeum sp. | reverse complement strand
TACTGATAGCCGGAGTGACCATCATGGCGTTGAGTCAGTTGTCTATCGTACGACTGCCCCATTCGATCCAATCGCCTTTGCAGACTGGCTTGATCAGTTACCAGACCAGCTCGTTCGGTCAAAGGGCATCTGTCATGTTGCCGGCACAGACTCCGTTATCGGGATGAGTCAGGCCGGGCCAACGGTCCAAGCCGGGCCAATTGGTACATGGCAGGAGGATGATGAACGCCAGACCCGGCTTGTGCTTATTGGTCAAGATCTTACTCCTGAATCACTCCGATCCACACTTGATGACTGTACGACCACAACAGCGGCTGCGGTTACACCACCGGAAAATCTCTTTCCTATTGAGAAGACACCCCGGTGAGCGATTGTGTTCATCAAGACCCAACGCGGATACCTCGGGGCCTGATCCCGGGGCAGTTGACGTGTGATAGGCGGTGACTTTCCGTTGGTCAAATGATTCTTGGGCCTCATCCTCTCTAATCGCGTTTGCTTTCGGTTACAGTGGTAGCAAGGCGAAAGCCCACGGCCTCAGCCGTGGGAGGATGTCAATGGTATGCTATATCTGTAGTTCGTCGCTGAGCTCTTCCCAAGACGTGTGAAACCCATGGGTTGGTTCAGCATCTTCCCGGTCAATATGCGCCTGCTGATATACCTCATCGTACTGCAGAAGTTGGTCCCAGCCATCCTTGAACGCCCAGCTACAGTACTTACACATACGGACTACTCAACGACGTGATGAGTATAAACACTTGTCGGGTGGTCTCACTGCCGACGGGGACACTCTCCTTTCATCGTTCCGTCACTACGGCTCCAGTAGTACCTTGGTAAAGCCCTCCTCACGGTTGTCAAAGCGCTCGTACATCTCTGGAGCTTGGTCTAAGCCAACGCGATGTGAAACAACCCATGAGGGATCCGCTCGACCCTCGATAATCATATCTCGTAACCGCCGGTTGTAGGCTTTCACATTGCACTGCCCGGTTCCAAGTGACTGCCCTTTCTCAAACAATTTCCCAAAGTCAATACCCAGACGCCCCTGAGCTGCCATTTCATCCGGCGCACCGGGATCCTCCGGCACGTACAGTCCTGGAATCCCAAGCTTGCCTGTCGGGCGAACAGCCCGAATGAGTTGATTGATCACGACAGCCGGGTTCTCTTTTGCCGGATCATACCCGTATTCATCGGTATCTGTATCGACATCTGCTGGATCAGTGGCCTGGTAGCCAACCGCATCAACGCCTTTGTCAACCTCACCACCATGTTCGCTAATAATTTGCTCCACCGGATCCCCTTCGCGGAAGTCGATTGGGTGTGCATCACAGTGCTCTTCGGCCATCTCCAGGCGGGTTGGAACCTGATCGACAATGTAAATCTCAGCAGCCCCCTGCAGTTTTGCACTGTAGGCTGCCATCATCCCAACTGGACCGGCACCGAAAATGGCAATCGATTCTCCTGGCTGTAGATCGGCCAGACGTGTTCCGTGCCACCCGGTCGGGAAAATATCGGCAAGCAGTGCAAAGGAGTCTTCATGCACATCTCCTGGCGGCAGTTTTAGCGCGTTATAATCCGCATACGGAATGCGAAGTTTCTCCGCCTGTCCGCCTTTATATGGACCCATTCCAACGTACCCGTAGGCTCCCCCGGCTGGTACACCACCTTCGGGATTCACATTCTGACAGAATCCGGTATACCCGTTTTCACAGTTCTCACAGAATCCGCAGGCGACGTTAAACGGCGCAACCACGCGATCTCCCTCTGAGAGTGTCGTGACTGCGTCACCAACCTCCGTGACGGTTCCCATGTTCTCGTGTCCAAAGACAATCCCCGGTTCAGCCGCGGTGCGTCCCTCGTACATATGCAGGTCCGAACCGCAGATACACGTCGTCGAAATATCGATAATGACATCGTTTGGATGCTCAATGCTTGGTTCGTCGACTGATTCGATGGCAACCTCGTATGGGCCTTTGTATACGACAGCGTTCATTGACATAAGACAACGTCTAACATATAGCTATACCCACAGCATATTAAAATTTGACAGTGGTTGTCTTTTGATTATTGTAACAAACAGATGTCGCACGGCAATAAATCCTACAGTGGGGCACCTTTACTCGGACTGTTCAATATTGATATCCGGAGATTCTTCTTGACACGTAGTATTTACAACACTGATGCTGTCTGTTGGCTGAGGCCTCAACTAATAGTTGGACAACAGATTTAGCCTCAACATTTCCTCACCGCCTCACAAACAGAGAATTGTCTTCCAATTTAGATTATAGAGATTGCGAGGCGAAAACCCACGGCATAAGGTAGGAGGAGATCAAACCTGTTGCCAGGATAGCTTGTCTTCTCTGCTGTCAACTCAGGCCGGGTAGCCCTGTTCGGCTAAGGCCTCGTCCATTGCAGACAGCAGGTATTCAACGTTCTTTGGCTTCGCGGAGTAGCCCATGGATCCAATCCGCCAAATCTCTCCGTCCAACGCGCCAAGACCGGAAGCAATCTCAATGTTGTACTCCGACAGCAGATAATCGATTACTGCTTTATCATCGACACCGTCCGGAACTTCAACCGCATTGAGCGACGGCAACCACAGTCCTTCGGGAGCATTATAGCTCAATCCACGGGCCTCAAGTCCGGACTTTAGCCGTTCGGCAACTTCGCGATGGCGGTCCCAGCGCTGCTCAATGCCCTCCTCAGCAACGATCCGTAGTGCTTCCCGTATCGAATAGACGTTTGTGATCGGTGCTGTATGATGATATGCCCGATCTTCGCCCCAGTATCCCTCAAGCAATGAGAGATCAAGATACCATGATTTGGGGTCTGTATCACGGTTGAGGATTTTATCCATTGCCCGTTCGTTAGCTGTCAACGGGCTTGCTCCCGGTGGCAAAGAGAGGCATTTCTGCCCGGCAGAATAGGCGATATCGACGCCCCAGTCGTCAACGGTGACGGGTACTCCGCCTAACGAAGTTACACAGTCGGCAATAGTGTAGGCGTCATAGTCTCGTGCGATGGACGCCAATTCTGCCATCTCAGGCTGCCGAATTCCGGTCGTTGTATCCGCATGACAAATCCCGAATACATCAATGTCGTGGTCGTAAAATGCCGCGGTTACATCGGCTGGATCGATAGGCTCATTCGCTGGG
>JBEQBL010000247.1:0-3156 GCA_041639835.1 Salinarchaeum sp. | reverse complement strand
AGCCGACCGTCCGTGAAAAAGCGCGTCGCGGAACCAGGAAGCCCCACCCGCAGCGAGCGCGTCAGCGCGAGCAGGGTGGGGTAGTTCACATGGCGTCCCGGAGGTGTGTTTTCTACAGATAAACAAGGCGAGTGCCTCAGGGCTTGTCCCCGAGGTACTTCACTGCTGTTTGCTGGTAGTGTTACCGTGTTTCAAGTGTGAACTGCTCGTTTTCCGCGGCCGAATTGAGCACGACATTGGTGTTTGATTCGATGACATCCGGGTCGGTGAGCACGGCCTTGATCTGCTCGTTCATATCATCCGTATCCTCGAATTTTCCGATAGCGAGAATATCATGATCACCGGTCACCTCATAGACGCTAACCATGCGGTCCTGTGACTGCAGTCGGTCCGTAATCTCCGGCAGTGCCTCACCGTTGACCTTCAACTGGAGAATGGCTGTCACATCGTAGCCAACCTTCTGATAATCAATCACCGGTGTATATCCAGTAATGATTCCCTTCTCTTCAATTTCGCTGAGATGATTGGAGACGGTCGTGACCGAGACGTCCAGTTCCTCGGCTAAACTCCGTAGACTGGCCCGTCCGTCCCCTAGAAGTTCGTTTATCAATTTTGCATCGAGATTTTCGTAGGTCATCACTTCAGCCGACACAACCGCCCTACTATAATTTTACGAATATCCATTTCTTTCCAAAATTGCCTCCTTTGCGTGGATCAGCATCCCTATAGGCATGGCTATCAAGTGCTCAATCGACAACGACTATGACAGCCGGCACGCTTGCGGATGCTGAACAGGCCGTCCTCGATCGGATCGAGGAAGACGACATTGACTTCCTTCGTCTGCAGTTTACAGATATCCTTGGGACCGTCAAGAACGTCTCAATTCCGGCGACCCAGGCTGAGAAGGCCTTCCGGGAGGGTATCTACTTTGATGGGTCGTCGATTGAGGGATTTGTCCGCATTCAAGAATCGGACATGCGATTAGTTCCTGACCCTGAGACGTTTGCAGTGTTACCCTGGGAGGATGGCCCCCAGGGTCATGCGGCCCGCCTCATCTGTGATGTCTACGATACAAGCTCCCAGGCCCCCTTCGAGGGGGACCCCCGCTCAGTACTCAAATCTGTTCTTGATGAGGCCCAAGAGCTCGGGTACACGGTCTATGTGGGTCCAGAACCGGAGTTTTTTGTCTTTGAGACCGACGATCAGGGGCGGGCTACAACGCATAGCCATGATACCGGTGGCTATTTTGACCTTGGCCCAAAGGATATCGACGCCGATCTGCGACGAGAGATTATCGCATATCTCGACCATATGGGCTTTGAGGTTGAATCTTCCCACCACGAGGTTGCTGACGGACAACATGAGATCGCATTTAAATACGCCGATGGGCTCACAACCGCCGATAATATCGCCACCTTCCGCTCGGTGGTTCGAGCCACGGCCGCAATGAATGGACTGCATGCAACGTTCATGCCCAAGCCGGTTGCTCACGTCAACGGGTCAGGGATGCATACACATCTCTCATTGTTCTCCGACGGGGAGAATGCGTTTTATGATCCTGACGGAGAGTTTGAACTTTCCGATGTCGCTCGGCAGTTTGTCGCCGGGATCCTTGAGCATGCCCCAGCGATGACGGCCGTGTGTAACCCGACAATCAACTCCTACAAGCGATTGGTCCCTGGCTATGAGGCTCCGGTCTATGTCGCTTGGAGCGACGTTAACCGGTCGGCGTTGATCCGTAAACCGGCCGCCCGGGCCCCCGCCTCAAGCCGTATTGAACTCCGGTCACCGGATCCCTCCTCAAATCCGTACCTTGCACTTGCTGTGATGATCAAAGCTGGTCTTGACGGGATCAAGCGTGAACTTGAGTGTCCTGACCCCGTGCGGGAGAATATCTACGAATTTGACGAGGCAAAACGCACCGAGTACGGGATTGAAACCTTACCCGGAAGCCTTGGTGCTGCTGTTGATGCTCTTGAGTCGGATCCAGTCATCAAAGATGCCCTTGGACCTCACGTCTCCGAGAAGTTTATTGAAGCCAAGCGTGCCGAGTTCGAAAACTATCGAACAAACGTCTCCCAGTGGGAACTCAATCGCTATCTTGAGACCTTCTAAGCGAACGTAACGCGATCCTGAGGCACCAATTTTGTGCCAAGCGCTCATGCGGTTATTGAGTCGATAGCTTTGCTATCAAACGTTGGTACAGATCGCTTCAGCAGCTGTAATCACTCACTTTTACTCGATCAACTTCCATAACTGAAACGCCATATTGCAAGTATGTGATCAATCGTAAATCTATAAATCCTCGAACCCCGAGACGCGAGCGATGGCATACGAGTATCTTGATGCAGAGCTTGTCAACGAACTTCTTGCCGATGGGCGGGCCAGCATGCGAAGCTTAGCTAAGGAACTTGATGTGTCGGTCACAACTGTCTCTAACCATCTTGGACAGCTTGAGAATAGCGGGGTTATTACAGGATACGTCCCCGTGTTGGACTACGATGAAGCGGGCTATGACGTTACCGCTATTCTGCAATTGAAAGTGGCGGGCGAATCAATCCCCGAACTTACCACCCGGTTACAAAACCATCGCCAGATGGTCAGTGTCTACGAAATTACCGGTGATTACGATATCCTTGCCATTGGAAAGTTCGAGAATACCGATGACATGAACGAGCAGATCAAGGCCGTGCTCACCGACCCGGACGTTGTTGAGTCAAACACCAGTGTGGTGCTTGAGGCTGTGACTGAATACGAACAGTTTCCGCTTGAACAGGCCCCTGCTTCAAATTGAGCTGCCCACGCGTAAATGGGTGGGATTCAGCGTGGACTCCCGTTCTAGCCGACACGTCGGTAGGTGATTCATACTCACCGTTCACTATCCCGCTGTTCAAGCGCACACCCAAGAGTGCGCCTTCGCCGCCCCCGATTTGGTTGGGACGAAGATACTACAGACCAATATTCTTCACGGCGTTGTAATCAGCGTGGCTTTTGTAGCCGCACTTCTGACAGTTAAATAATCCACCGTATTTATTAACAGTTAAGACCTCCTCAGGTTTGCCAGTGGGGCTCATCTGTGTGATCATGTCCCCATCAGCTGATCCGGTGGTTCTGCTGGCTTTGCTAACGCGGTATGAGCGTACGGAGAGTTATGCT
>JBEQBL010000246.1:0-3167 GCA_041639835.1 Salinarchaeum sp. | reverse complement strand
AATTTAACCCCTGGTTTCAGAGACTGCCGCGTCACATTCCCATCCGCCGCAAGCAGTAGCGATGGGCCCTGCTCGCGAATCGCCGTCTCGTAGCCGACGATTTGCACATGTTGGGACACGACCGTGTGGTGAATAGGCCTGCCGGATGCTCCCTACCTTGCCGGTGTGTTGGGGATAATAGTTATACGCCGTCTCATATGTAGCATCCAATGAATGGATTCGGGACGTCTGGGAGATAACACGCGACGACCAGCGAGTGTTGCGCCTCCAGAGTGGTTTCGGACCCAAGCAGGGGTCCAGGATCAGACCCTCCGGAACCGGTTTGAGCGTGACTGGCCGGCTTGTTGGACAGATGCGGCTGACTTGCTGACCTGGGAGACGCCGTATGAGTCGGTACTCGATACGTCCTCAGCACCATTTTATGACTGGTTTGCTGGTGGGCGTCTTAATGCAAGTTACAACTGTGTTGATCGCCATGCCGGCTCCGGGCGCACGGCGATTGAGTGGATCGGTAATCTGGGTGAGACACGGAGTTACACATACGCTGAATTACAGACCGAGGTTGATGCGTTTGCGGCTGGGCTTTGCGATCTCGGTGTAACGGCGGATGATATCGTTACGATCTATCTGCCGATGATTCCTGAGTTGCCGATCGCTATGCTTGCTTGTGCCCGCATTGGGGCCCCTCATTCGGTTGTCTTTGCGGGCTTTTCGGCCAATGCCCTTGCAACACGCATGAACGCCGCCGAGTCGGAGTATCTGGTCACCTGCGATGGATTTTATCGCCGTGGTGATGCCATCGCCCAGAAACGCCGTGTCGGAGATGCACTTCTTCAGCTTGATCATGATATTGCTGAGGTTGTTGTTGTGGATCGGCTTGAGGAAGACACTGGTCAGGACCTATTCAGCGGCGAATGCAACTATGCAGATCTTGTCACCGCGCATGACGGGGCCAATATCAGTCCTGTGTCTCGGGATGCGGAGGACATGCTGTTTTTGATGTACACCTCCGGAACAACAGGCAAGCCAAAGGGCGTGACCCATGCAACCGGTGGCTATCTCGCCCAGGCGGCCTGGACCACGCAGACATTGCTTGATTTGACTCCGCAGGATACGATCTGGACGAAAGCCGATATCGGCTGGATCACCGGACATACTTATGCTGTTTATGGGCCGCTTGCAACCGGCGCAACGACCGTGATTTATGAGGGTGCTGCTGATGCGCCGGACCGTGACCGTGTTGAGTCGGTCATTGATAACTATAACGTCGACGTGTTCTATACCTCTGCTACAACAATTCGCTCAATGATGAAACGCCGTCCACCAGAGGCGGAGTATGACCTGTCATCGCTACGACTGCTTGGGTCTGTCGGTGAGCCAATTGGAGCCGATGCCTGGTGGTGGTACCACGATCAGTTTGGTAAGGAAGGGTGTCCAATTGTCGATACTTGGTGGCAAACAGAAACCGGTGGTATTCTCATCACCACCGTTCCTGGCACGGATCAGATGAAACCCGGTGCCGCCGGGCGTCCGATCCCAGGCATTGATGCCCGTGTTGTCGATCCAAACGGCGAGCCAGTTGCCTCCGGGCAAGCTGGCTATTTGACAATTCAGCGCCCGTGGCCGGGGATGGCACGCACTATTCTTGATGACGATGACCGGTTTATTGAGGAGTATTGGCGTCGGTTTTCCGATCCTGAGGCCGATCGGTGGGTCTATTATACCGGTGATGGCGCCCAGGTGGATGATGATGGGTATATTCGACTCTTAGGCCGCGTCGATGATGTGATCAATGTTGCTGGCGGCCGACTGCGAACGGTTGAAGTTGAATCGGCAATTCTTGAGCTTCCGGAGGTAGCCGAAGCAGCCGTTGTCGGTAGTCACGGTGAAACGGGACAGACAGCGGTATTTGCGTATGTTACTCCTGCTGAGGATGTCCACATTGACGATGAACAACTCCAAGCGGCTGTCGAACAACAGGTCGAAACAGCCGTTGGGACCGTTGCCACGCCAAGTCGAATCATCATTACCCCAGATCTTCCCAAAACGCGCTCAGGAAAGATTATGCGACGACTGCTTGAGGATCTTTCCAATGATAATGAGTATGGTGATACCTCCGCGCTTCGGAATCCGGAGATTGTCGGTGAAATTGAATCCTCGCTACAAAATGACGAGTGATTTCGCTTGATTATAGTATCACGAAACACAATCCCGATCCCACGGCCCCGCAAGGCATTTACAACGTCGACAGGCGACGATGTACCATCCGATGAACGACGATATTGATTTCGGACTTCTATAATACTACGAAACAAATGGCTATCGATCGGACACCGCCGATCACTGAGACGGAGTATACCTACCTGATTGATGCGGCTGACAGCCAGCGCGAGCGGGTGATTCTCGCGTTGACCGCCGACGCCGGGTTACGAACCCAAGAGGTTACGAATGTCTGCTATGCCGATATTAAGGAGCCACCGGTTCAGTCACAGGGAGCGGTACTTGTTGTCGCTGACCGGTGTACGTTTCTTCCCCCAACGGCGTGTCGGGTTATTGATCAGTATATCGCTGTCACCGATCGGCCCGCAACAGCCCCGCTTATTGATGTCTCAGCCCGTCGTGTACAGATGCTCATTGATGAGCTCACAACCCGTGCGGCCGAGCAGACTGCTGTCGACCATCTGCGATCGGTTACTGCCCAGGACCTTCGTCACCGATTTGCGTATCATGCCTTGCGCGAGCGGAATGTTTCGTTGCGAATCGTCAAGGCAGCCGGGGGCTGGGACTCACGCGGGCCACTAGAGGAGTATCTGTCCCCAGTGACGGAGTCAGAACTGGTCACTGCCTTTCGTCGGTCGTCGACAACGCACAATGAGCTGTTGGTTGCTATTGTTCGTGCACTGCTTGATGCCAACTCACCCGCAGCCATTGCCAATACGGTCTGTACAACGCTGACCGAGCAATCCGAATATAAGCGTGCCTGGTTGGCAGAACACGAACAGTCCGGTTCCGTTCGTATCCTTGCGACAGCTGGTATTGATCCGGAGCAGCTGTCCTCAACACGTGTTGACTCGGTTCCATGGACCGATGCCCTTGCTGCATCAACCGTTCAAGTTGTTGAATCAACAGTCGTTAGCGGACCTGTTATTGCTGTCCCAGTCGTTTAC
>JBEQBL010000245.1:0-3181 GCA_041639835.1 Salinarchaeum sp. | reverse complement strand
TGGTTATGCCGCGAAATCGTTTCCTGAACCTCTGCCAATGGCACTTCTGAGGTAGTTTCACAGGCCGGGCAGATCACCGGGACAGTCGGCGCTGACTCATCGGTCATATGTGTCATTGTCAGCAGTACGTTCAAAAGGCGTCCGGATCGCTCATGAGCGGTCAATGAGCGGGAGAGGACGCGATATGCTCAACGCCGCTGTCGGTGACAAGTTGATCAACAAGGCCCAGGGGAGTTGCATCATAGGCTGGATTTGAAATGGCAAATCCATCAGCTGGTTCCCGAAGCACCTCACTGGCCGCTCGGAAGTCATTTTCAAAGACAAAGCCCTCATCAAGAACCTTTGTGCTGGCGCCGGTCACACAGACAGGAGTCTCGCAGTGGTCTGCGGTCACCGCAATCGGGTAGGTACCAACACGGTTGTAAAGTGTCTTATCAACGATACAGGTCATGCCAGTGACAACGCGATCACACTCCGGGAGGTGATAGCCAGCTGCCGAATCAACGGTTAGAGTGGCATCAATATGCTCAAGACGGGCGATCTGGCGAGCGGTCTTGCGACCCAGGAATCGAGGACGAGCCTCGGTGACAATTACCTCTAGTTCATGCCCATCAGCGGCCAGTTGCTGTAAGGCAGCCATGACCGTTGTCGAATAGTCATGGGTCAGGATGCGGTCATCCTCGGCGATAATCTCGGCGACAGCCGCGGCGGCATCGTCCTTGGCGCGTTCTACACGCATGATCGTTTCATCAATGGCGGTCTCAAGCGCGTCGGTGGCTGCTACAACGGAGTCATACTCGGCGTCAAGAACAACCGCCTCAATCTCACGCAGGGCACTCTCAAGGCTTGCGTGGGCAGGGTTAGCGCGACGAAGCACGCCAACATTATGCTCGAAGTCACGGCGAAACGCGGCGACGGTGGTATACTCGCGATTAAGCAGCTCACGAAGCGCGTCGACAGCTTTCGTTGCCACGGCCGAGGAACTGTGCGTATGCATACTCTTGATCTCGGCGGCGGTCTCATCGATCATGTCAGGGGCGTTGGGGCAGATGGGCATAGCCCTTGCGGGCTTGTGGTGGCATAGGTGGATGGACTCAAGATGGTTGATCACCTATGAAGAGCATGGTAACTGTCTCGTATACGTGTCCATACTGTGATGCGGTCCATGAACTTGAGCGGCCCCCAGTCCTCGCGGATCGATCGGTGACAACAACGCCAATTGAGGGGTATGAGTATGGCAACCTGACCGACGAGGATCGTGAGGAGGCCGATGGTATCACGCTTGTCTGTGGCGTTGATGACCGTATTGGGGCTGAAGAGGCCACACACACCCCCGAGGGATGTGGCCGACAGTTCTATCTTAATTTCGTTCGATATGCAGGTGGCGAACGCGTTGATGAGGGGCCCTGGCTTGAGGATCGGCCGCGATTTGACTTCCGCCCGTAATATCACGGCGGTGAAATATCAGCGAGACAAAAGTTACCCTTTGATATTACAAACGGGGAACGTGCGAGCGACCTTATCGCCGATACCTAACGCATCCGACACCGCCACCACCTCATCAACATCCTTATAGACGCCAGGGGCCTCCTCGGCGACCGTTGCCCCGCTTTCAGCACGGACGTAGATCTGGTGTTCCTGTTGAAGTCCTGTCTGCACATCGTCGCCCCCATACTCTCGTTTGGCCTGTGTACGACTCATGAGTCGCCCGGCACCGTGTGCTGTTGATCCAAAAGATAGATCCATCGAATTGGCTCCTCCACGGAGAATGTAGCTGCCAGCACCCATACTGCCAGGAATAATAATCGGCTGTCCAACGTCCCGATAGGCCGCCGGCACGTCAGGATGCTCAGCCGGGAACGCCCGCGTTGCCCCCTTCCGGTGGACATACAGCTCACGTTGCGCACCGTCGACGGTGTGAGTCTCGCGTTTGGCGATGTTATGTGCGACATCGTAGAGCAACTCCATCCCTAATGATTCCCACCGACGGTCGAAGACACGCTGGAAGACCTGCCGGGTCCGATGTGTGATAAGCTGGCGATTGACCCATGCAAAGTTGATCGCAGCACACATCGCCTGATAGTAGTCCTTGGCAAGTTGCGAGCCAGCTGGGGCAGCAGCCAGTTCCTTGTTTGGTAGTTGGTCTAACAGCCCCTGGTGGGTCTGTTCGATCTCTCGGAGGTAGTCATTGCAGGTCTGATGGCCCAGGCCACGCGAGCCACAGTGAATCAGGACTACGATCTGATCATCCGTCAGGCCATACGCATCGGCGACAGCAGGGCGGTAAATATCGGTTACCCGCTGGACTTCAAGAAAGTGATTGCCACTGCCAAGACTTCCGACCTGATTGCGGCCACGCTCTTTGGCATCATCGGTGATCTTTGTCGGATCAGCCTCCGGACGAACGCCGCCGTCCTCACAATGTTCCAGATCGGATGCAACACCATACCCATTCTCAACCGCCCACTGGACGCCTTGAGCAAGGATCTCATCAATCGCCTCACGGTCAACATCAATGACCCCCCCGCCACCAAGGCCGGTTGGAATATTCGCAAACAGCGTCTCGACCAGTTCCTCTTCGTGGCCACGGAGGTCCTCATACGTAAGATTCGTACGGAGCATCCGGACACCACAGTTGATATCATAGCCAACAGCCCCCGGAGAGATACAGCCGTCAGTCGCATCGGTTGCCCCAACCCCACCGACAGGGAAGCCATATCCCTGATGGCCGTCAGGCATACAGACAGCAGGGGCGACAATCCCTGGAAGATAAGCGGTATGTTGTAATTGTTGTAGGGTATTGTCCTGCGCGATATGCTCAAGTATTGGCTCACTGGCGTAAACCCGTCCCTCAACACGCATGCCATCACGCTTGGGGAGTCGCCAGACGTGCTCGCGGATACGTTCCAGTGAGATGCCGTCTGCCTCGAATGTAGTCATACCGGTACTGGCGGGAGCAGCGTCCTAACGATTACGCCGTCGACTCGTGTCCGGGGCACGACTTGGCGCTCAGCAAACCAGAGGAACGTCAAAACTGATGGCTACACATCAAAGACAACATAGACACGCCAGCCAGCAGCCGTCTGTTTAATATCCATCTCTGAGTAGGTCACCGCCTTGATCTCACGAGCATGGACATCTGCAAGGGGCACGCCTCGTGCGGATCCGGTAAGCTGCCACT
>JBEQBL010000244.1:0-3196 GCA_041639835.1 Salinarchaeum sp. | reverse complement strand
TGTGATCCTCACCAAGTTGGTCAACAATATCAAGCGCCAGGCCACGAATGCGGGCCATGCGTAAGGCCGCATCACCGGAGACATCAATGGCGATCATAATATCCCGTCCGCCGGTGTCATCCTGGAAGCGAACCGGAAGCATCGAGCCGATGGTCGCCTGATCGTACCCACCCTGTGCGTAGGCGTTGTCACCGCCAACGACCACCAGCCCGTTGCCATCGGCTACGTAGGACTGTAAGGCTCCGACATTACCAAGATCACCGGCGGCCACGTCCTGAATCACGACGCTGTGATACTCATCCAGCGTCTCACGATCGGGGACAGTATCGGCAGTGGTGACATCGTATAGGTCTGTGAGATACGACTGGAAGGGATACTCCGTCCGAGACACATAGAGGACCTCCGGGGGCTCAACAACCCGAACAGACGCACGGGCGACGGCATTGCGCTGAAAGCCAACGGTGTCGATGGTGGCGGTAACCTGACGATCACCGACCGTTTCGAAGGTATGTGGAACTGTAATCGACCGTTGTCCGGAGACAGTGGTTTCATGCACAACCGTGTCATCAACACGGACGGTCAGATCAACCGTCGCCTCACCAACGCCGGCAACGGACACGGTCATGTTCTCGGTGGCACCGCGGCTGGTTGTGGCAGGGGCGTCAATTGAGACAGCCCGTTCGGCGCGATCCGGGCGAAGGGAGATAGCACTGATTGTGGCGTTGGTGTCATAGGCGGCACTGGCGACACTGGCAAGCCCACGGCCCTCGGTGACCTGGCCATCGGAGAGGACTACCAGGTGCTCATTCTCACCTAATAACGGCAAGAGCTGATCGCCAAGTGGCGAGCGTGTCTCACTGCCGATCCGGGTTGTCGTAACCGGGACGCCCTCGGCTTCGATCTCACTGGCTAGTGTCTCGGGGTCAACATCATAGAGGTCCATACTGTCGGATTCATCGACCACCAACTGGACGGAGGGATCATCCGGCGTCGCCGAGACACTGAGCAGATAGGGTCCGGCAACCGCAAGCAAGACCAGAGTGAGAATGGCCGTTCGGGACAGCACAAGTCCCAGTCGGCGGCGGGTAATGCGGGGGCCATCGGTATATAGCATGGCGACTGCCACCACAATGACAATGGCCACCGGAATCACAAGTAGAACCTCCGGGCGTTCAAACCCGACAGTCTCGGGCAAGATGGCAAGCGGGTCGACACGTGCCAGCAGGGGCAGTACGTCAATCGCGGGAATAGAGGTGCCAGTCATAGTTCATCACGGTAGCGAAGGACGCCAACTTCGGCAATGGCTAAAACAGCACCCAGGGCGCCAAGCCATGGCGTCAACGAGGTTGGTGTGCGACCGCCACTGCCGGCAATGGAGGCGGTATCAATCGAGTCAACGGCAACGGCAGATTCGGTCTGTGACAGCAGGTTGGCACCAATCGCGCCATCAGGAGTGGTATACACCCCGGCCTGGTCAAGGGACAACTGGCGGGTCGTTACCGATCCCGTCGGGGTCTCGACGGTGGTGTCTGTTGCAAACTGCAGCGTGTCGGTGGTGGCGTACAACCGGTCGCTGATCTGATCGCGACTGGCCGTATAGAGAATTGCCTGCTGCCAGAAAACCGGATACTGGTAGGTATACCGGAAACTGGAGCGATCATCAAGATAGCCATAGTAGAGGATGCGACCAGCGCCCTGATCGGCAGTAGCAACAATCGGCGAGCCATCACCGGCCTCCGCGATTCGGGTGCCACGAGCAAGATCACCGCGAATGTAGGCATCAGCCGGCACCAGGTCAATGTTCTCGGTCAGTTCATGGGTGCCGGAGGCCTGGACGTCGGCATCCCGGCCAATGCTGCCAGGGGCAACCAAGGAGAGATTGCCATATTCGGTGTTCCCCAAGTCGGTATGGGCCCGTACAATAACCCCACCACCGGCGGTCGCCGTCTCACGGGCGGTGTCGACAGTTCCACGAAGCAGCCGATCGGGCGCCACATCGCCAAAGACGACCACATCATAGCCACTGGCATCACTGACCGGGGGAGCAGCAACATCGTGTGTAATCAGCTGACTGGCCGACAACGCCGAGACAAAGGCCGGTGATGGATCGTTGCTGACAAGCAGGACATCGACGGTGCGATCCTCCGGGGCTGGCACAACAGCCGTGTCATCAACCGGGAAGGAATCGGTGTCGGCAAACCGGACCTGCCCCCCACCGGCGGGAATAGCAAAGGTCACGTCGGTGATATCGTTGGGACCAAGCGTGATAGGCTGGCGTTGATCGCCAACGGTGACGGTACGGGTCTGCTCGGTCGTCCCGGTATTGGCAAGGGTGGCGGTGACCTCGGTGCCGGAGACGGAGAGATCAACAATGCCGACGTTATCGGTGCCGCCGTCGGTTATCGGGACCAGGCGGACAGTGTGACCGGCAGCCCGAGCACTGGCAACAGCGCCTTGCCAGTCACTGGCATCGGCAAAGTCACTGATCACGACAATCTGCCCGGGGGTATCACGAGGGCTGCTGTCGGCCGCCAGTGCAATTGCGCGTCGGAGATTACCAGGAGCATCAGTGGCCGAGACATCAGCCGCAGCCGCATCAACGGTGCCCCCGTCAGCTCGGTCGGTACGGACCTGTGGCGTGGGGGCGGTTGTGACAAGTGTCGCTGCGGTACCCGTCTCCGATTGAGCTGTGGTCAGGGCCTGCTGATACCGGGTGTCCTCACCACTAAGCGTCTGCATGCTGGCGCTTGTATCAAGGACGACCGCTGTTTGCTCATCAGCGGCAATCCCAGGTAGGGCAATCTGTGGTCCGGCAAGAGCAAACGCGATGGCGATGATGATGGCTGCCTGGAGGAGAAAAAGGAGGTGGATGCGAAAGCGCTCCCAGAGGCGGTCGCTTGTGGCATCGGTCTCCTCATCGTCGGCCAGAAACTCAATTGTCGGGAGGGTATAACGGCGGGGCTCCGACCGGACGAAGTACAACCACGCCAGTGGGAGAAGCGCCGCCAGGGCCGCCAGCCCAAGCGGGGTCTGGAAGGGTCCCAGCGCAGCGGGGAGGGCCATATAGTCACATGAAACGCCAGCGATATGGGCTTGACTCTTCAGCAGGACAGAACACACCCATAGCCCCACACAAGACAGCAGGCGTATGCAGAACTACCCGGAAGCGACAGTTCCCCAGGCCAAGTGACTCAGT
>JBEQBL010000243.1:0-3207 GCA_041639835.1 Salinarchaeum sp. | reverse complement strand
GAGAGGTGGGCCGATGGCCCGGCCTGCTGCTCACGGTGCTGGACGCCCGTGAGTGCCACTCTTGTCAAGGAGGGCAACACTGAGCGGATAGCCAAAACGCCACACCCTGTAAGGGGCTGAAGGTGCATCAGCGAACCCGCAAGTTCACAGCCAGGGTGATCCAACCGGGATTACCCACGGAGGAATCCCACGACTTCAGTCGTTGGAGGAGGTCAATGGTCGGCGTCAACGACTGGTGACCGGTCTTCGGTCACCATCGCAAGCACCTCGTCGAAAAATGACAGGGAATCATTCGGGCCTGGGTTGGCCTCTGGGTGATACTGACGGGTAATAATATCGTGTGTCTCGCTATCGAGCCCTTCGGAGGTGTCATCATTGACGTTTTTCTGGGTCATGGTTAGCACATCGCCGGGATCTGCCACTGCATAGCCGTGATTCTGCGTCGTCATCACGACCTGCTCTGTTCGAAGATCCATGACCGGCTGATTGACACCCCGATGTCCAAAGTCCATCTTGGTTGTCGAGCCACCAAGGGCGTTGGCAACAACCTGCTGGCCAAGACAGATCCCTGCAATCGGCATCTCTCCAGTATATGTCTCCACCAGATCCTCCGCCGCAACGAAATTCTCCGGATCACCGGGGCCGTTAGAGACAAACAGCACGTCTGCATCCGTTGCCTCAACGGCTGCCGGCGTTGCATCATAGGGCAGTTGATGCACTGTCGCGTCTCGGGCCACCAACGAGTCGATAATCGATCCCTTGGCGCCACAGTCGATTAACGCAACATCAGGGCCGTCGCCGGTCGGATTATGCATCGTTGACTCCCCGATGGTTACCTGAGCGCCAATGTCGGTATGCTCGCTCATTGTCTTACACGCAGCCAGTTCCGCCCGCGCATCGTCCGGAGAGACATCCTCACCGACGGCAATCCCACATTGCATGGCCCCCTGCTCGCGAATATCAACAACAAGGTCACGCGTATCGAGGTGATCGACTGCTGGCACCCCCTCATCGGCCAGCCAGTCGACAACCTCGTCGGTCAGTTCGCGGGCCACAACCCCGGTTGGGTGGACACGATCCGATTCGAACCGACTTTCTCGAACTCCGTAATTGCCGATCAATGGGTATGAAAAAGTCAGAATCTGTTCCTCATACGAGGGATCCGTGAGACTCTCCTCATACCCAGTATAGGCCGTCGTAAATACCAACTCTCCGCGTGTCCGGCCAGGGACCCGCCCACGGGCCTCGATGACGTGGCCGCCCTCAACCGCCACGTATGCGTCGGTCATCAGTGATTTTGAGGCAACGTCTTCGGATAAGCGTTGGCTTTCGAGGTCGGTAGAATCGAAGACGGTATCAACACGCTCCTGATGGTAGATATATGGACGAGGCACATGAAAATGCCGCTCAGGATGTGGTTGCCGTTACGCCCGATGATGAGACCATCGAACCGGTCAACAGATTAGAGGCACATACCGGCGATGGCATCCGCCACCGGGCCTTTACAGTCCTGATTTTTGATGCGGACGATCGGTTATTACTTGCGCAGCGAAGTCCCGACAAGCGCCTCTGGAATGGATACTGGGATGGAACTGTCGCGTCGCATCCGGTGCTTGATCAGGACCAACACGACGCCGCCGCCCAGCGCCTTCGTGAGGAACTTGGCATTACCACCGATCAGTACGACGACCTCCGGATCACTGACCGTTTTGAGTACAAGCGGTATTTCGAACGCCGTGGGCTTGAACATGAGGTCTGTACAGTTCTACAGGTCACCCTTTTGGATCGTTCTCTTGACCCCGACCCTGAAGAAGTCGGTGGCGTCCTGTGGGTGCCGTATGACCGACTGCAATCACATCCGGAGTGGTATCGCCAGTTACGGCTGTGCCCTTGGTTCGAGATTGCTATGCGCCGCGACCGCGAATGACTTCTCCCACGAGTAAAGTCGTGGGGTTCGACCGCCACAGACGATCAGGGCCCGTCACAGACGGACATCCCCACGTGGGAGTTTCCCGATCGGATGTCGGGATTCTAGGCCGAGCCAGTACGGCCCCCGACTCGGACAGCGGCTTTGGTGGGCTTGCCCAAGACTCGATGTCTGATAGTGCATAGAAGACACCAACAACGCTTACCGGACTTATCCGCACGGCTGAAGCTATGGGCTTTCTCCCTGCTTCCGCTGTAATCTGTCTCATTCCTGCCCCGGTGCGCATGAGGATCACTGACGATCCGTGTCACAGATCAAGACGGCCGTTGCCGGTATCGTCCAGGCTTTTGAGTTTGTATACGTAACGTCAACTGTGATGGGCGATGGGTTTACGCTTGGCGTGTCGGTCCCCGATCGTGGCGTCGAAATCGAATATGATCGTGTCCCAATTACGAACCAGTCCTTTGAAAATGCGCTTGCACGCGCTCGCTCGGGTGACCGATTGTCAGTCGATGACGGTATTGAATTGATTACAACCGGTACTGAGGACCCCGGTATCGATCCTGACCGCAAACAGGCGGTTATCGAGGCCGCGGATACACGCCGTCGTGAGGTTGTTGGTGATGATGTGACCTTCGTTGCGAATCTCAATAATAATATTACAACGGCGTGTAACGTTGGCTGCCGATTTTGTAACTTCCGGACCCCATCAAGACTCCATCGTTCCGGAGCTCCCGAGTCTGAGACACGCGGATTTACACGCACCCCCGCCGAGTCCCATCGCCTTGTTGATCACGCCCTTGACCGTGGGATCTCCGAGGTTACGTCTGTCTCCGGCCTTCACCCTGCGCTGGTGCTTGATGCGGAGCATCGATCGTTGTTACAATCCCATTCGGATCCAACCAGTGTTTCATACGTTCCACCCGAGAGTTATGACCGCAATCCGGGGACATACGTCGAACACCTCCGGGCGATGAATATCGATGGCGTCCATCTCCATGGGATTACCCCAGAAGAGGCCGTCCACGCACGCCGAGGGACCGATTGGAGTTTCACTGACGTCTATCGTCGGCTGGCTGATGCCGGCCTTGATTCTGTCCCGGGGACCGCAGCCGAGATTCTTGTTGATGAAGTTCGCGATGTTCTCTGTCCGAGTAAGGTCTCAACAGAAGAGTGGATGCATGCAATGGAGGCTGCTGCCACCGTTGGACTTGATCTTACCGCGACGATCATGTACGGCCACATCGAAAACGCCGCCCATCGGGTCTTGCATCTTCGTC
>JBEQBL010000242.1:0-3218 GCA_041639835.1 Salinarchaeum sp. | reverse complement strand
TCCTCCCCCGCCCACTCACTTCCCGCTTCCGACCAGTCGGAAGCCCTCGCTCCTTGAGGCCGGGGGCTCCGCCTTCTGAATCAAGTCTTCCGGGAGGTGGAAGTTGACTCTGGTGCTGGACATTCTTGAATTACCACTTGTATGTGCACTGTGACCACAAGCTTAAATTATTCCTGTGAACCCCTCCCTACTCCTTATTCCTCGCTTGGGAACTCTTCTGGTGTCTCTCGCTCGCCAATAACCCATTCTAGTTCGGCGATCGCCCGCAGCAGTTCAATTTCAAGTTCATCAGCTGTTGGCGAGGATGGTGGATCGTTGTCGTCGTATTGCTGTTCGAGACTATCAATACGGGCACGGATCTCCGATTCAGAGCGCATAGTCCCTGCTCATCGGAGCCAGGGTAAAAATGGGACGGGACAGTCCGTCCCGGACAGTTGGGGCGTGATGTCGCAACGGGGAGTGGGCGAGTGTGGGCACTCGGGCGCAGATATATCACGCCCCTGCTGTAGCCAGGCAGAGCTGTTTACAAAAATCCCCGTCAGACACATGCCTGCCAACTGTAGGCCAGTCGGTCTGACTGCCTCACTCAAGCCAGTCGGCGAGTTTCGCCAAGGCCCGTCCACGATGTGAAATCGCGTTTTTCTCCTCAGTGGATCGTTCGGCCAGCGTTCGGCCATCATGTTCGAAAATCGGGTCATAGCCGAAGCCTCCCTCTCCACGGGGAGCCACAATCCGTCCCGGTACCCGGCCTTCGAAGGTAACAACGACCGTCCCGTCCGTATTGGGACCGTGTACGATGCCGCGATCGGGAACTGGGACTGGTTCATTGGTCGCGTATGCAACGACACTACGGAAGGCGGCCTGTTTGGCATCGGCCCGATCGGCTATCTGATAGACTCGTTCGATGCCAAGTGTATTTTCAACGTATGCTGAATACGGCCCCGGAAAGCCATCTAATCCCTCAATAAAGAGTCCCGAGTCATCAACCAGTACGTCGCCATCAATGGTCGCAAACGCATCCTTGGCTCCGGCGACGGCAACCGGTTCGGGGTCATCCGCCTGGATCTCAACATAGTCGTAGGCCGTCTGTTCAACCTCCCGATCAAGATATGATCGCGCCTCGCGGACTTTCCCTTCGTTTCCGGTTACAAACTGAAGCATCGAAGCTAGTCATGGCTGTACTCCCTGTCCGGAAAGCGCTATCGGTGTCCCACAATTTCGGTGCGTGGCCCCGCCCGCGTGCCGTTTGCCGATAACTACCCTGTGTGTCACTGTCTTGCTTTGATCTTCGGAGCCCCCCTGTAAGCCCCGTTATCCAATGACAGTTCTTGTACAATACGGAATTGATTGCTTTCTCCGATGCATTTATGTAGAATCGCAATTATATCCTCAACTGTGTCAAGGTGATCAGCCATGGCACTTCCCACACATCCCGCAAGTTCCTGGAGACAGAACCTTGACCTTCCAAGCCAGCTCTTTGGTACCGGCACTGATGATTACGAACTATACGAGGAAGACGGTGAGTTTGTCCTGACCGTCGAGATGCCGGGATTTGACCCCGAAGAGATCACTGTTGCTTGGAACGATGGTGCTCTTAACATTGCCGCCGAGCACACGGACGATCATCGTAACCAGCGACGGACCTACCATCGCCGATTCCGGTTCCCAAAAGCCATCGATGATGCCGGTATCGCGGCGACGTATAACAACGGCATCCTTGAAATCCGGTTGCCGGTTAGTACCGATACCGTTGTTGAGGGTCGGGAAATCGAAGTTGAGACATAACGTAATGAGGGACCTGTAGGATTAGTGCCATTTCGTTGGTATATAAGTTGTATTCTCCGGTGGTTGTGGCCAAGTTCCGGTCGCTGTGTTAGTTGACAGTAATCTGGGCTGTCTCTGATTACAGTAGTGCGAGGCGAAAGCCCACGGCCTTAGCCGTGGGAGGAGGTCAACGACGCTTGTTCTGTCCCTGCTCTGGGAATGTATATCCACGCGGAATCATCGCCGTTTCGCAGTACGCCTCACCGTTTGCATAATCAACTCCAGGTTGAACGAACGGATATGCTCCATCAGCCGGGGTATTTTGTACTGTCCCCCCGCCCTGGGCCATGCTGACCTGTTCTCCTGGATCGTATCTCACCGGCGAGTGCTCTTCCAGGTATGCGACAATGGCATCAATCGGAGTGGTTTCCGTCTGCACCGTGACATCCTGAAACGGGAACCCACAGTTGCCAAGATCGCGATCTGGGTCGCCGGCACGCCGAAACGTGGCGACCGTATATGATGCTTCGGGATCAACTGGTGTGCCGTCGATCCGCATCTCGACAAGTCGACGCCCCCGCTTTGCTGTCGGGTCAATCGTGAGGTTCACGTTTGAGGAATAACTCCGGACCCGACCATCCTCCTGGTCGTACGGTGACGGCGAGAAATTATCTACCAGAAATCGTTCCATATGGGTTGTTAACTGCTGTCCGTAGGCAACACCACATGCAATCGGTGCCGGCTGTGGAAAGATTGTATAGAGTTGCCCAAGTGTGATCTCTCCCGGTGGACTAGCCGTTCCATACCGAAAACCATGCGCTACCGCCAGATCAGCCCCAAAGTGCGCTCGTACGGCGTCGTTAAGCAGTGTATTCCAGCCACTCTCAAGAAATGCCTGCCGGTGCAGTGGCGTCTCAGTTCGCCCAACAACCGTCGCAAGCGGCTGTGTCAGTTCGCCGGCTCCACGTGTATAGTTTGGTGAGACATCATAAAATGGTGCCTGGATTCTGTCAACAGTTGCCGCTGTCGCCGTATCCGGTGGCGGTGTCCAGGGTCGAGCCTCGGTCAGACAGTACAGATGATGTCGAAACTGTACCTCGTTGTCCACGACCCGGAGATCAACGCGTCCAAGCCCTTCACCAAGTCCTGACTCAACGACGACTGTCTCTGTCTCCGCAATAACAATCGGCTCGTGGGTGTACTCATGCGTGTGGGCACTAAACATGATGTCCACACTGTCCATGTCCTTGGCCGCTTGGACCATCCATGGCAGTCCAATCTCCGTGACAGCAACGACAATATCGGCGCCAGCTGCGCGCGCTGCCTGCGCTGACTCATCAAGTAATACTGGATGTTTTCCAAAGCGATAGGAACCGGCAGCGAAGGCTGGTGCCATCCGATCGACGTACGGGTTGGTCATGCCAACAATGCCAACCGATAGCTCCCCCATTTCG